>CAZNSS010000124.1:0-9274 GCA_964575465.1 uncultured Holophagales bacterium
GCTACGCGCGCGAGCTCTTCCTCCTGTCGCGTCAATGCGGCGCCGCCGGCCTCGCGGACGACTCGCGCCGCCTCTTCGCACTTGCGCGGGAGGCGTCGGGGCCGGATCGTGCGAAGCAACTCGATTTCCGGGCGTACCGGGCCGCCGCCTGTCTGATCGGATGGAGGCTCTCGGGCGAAATCGCCTGCGCTACAGACAGGCTTCGAAGCAGGCATGGGGGAGGGCCCACCTGAGCCGGAACCCGCTGGTCTCCGTCGTCATGTCGGTCTACAACGGGGGCGCCCCTCTGCGCGCCGCCCTTGACAGCGTCCTTGCCCAGGAAGGAGTGGACTTCGAATTAGTCGCCGTAGACGACGGATCTACAGACGATTCAGGGGCGTTTCTCGAGGAGCGGGCCGCGCACGACGACCGTCTTCGCGTGATCCGGCAGCCGAACAGCGGGCTCACGCAGGCGCTCATCCGAGGGTGCGCGGAAGCCCGGGGAGAGTTCATCGCCCGACAGGATGCGGACGACGTCTCGCTGCCCGGCCGTCTGGCGAGACAGGCGAATGCGATGGCGGCGGATTCGGCTCTGGCGATGGTGTCGTGCTGGACTCGCGCCGTCGCTCCGGGCGGCGAGCTTCTCTGGACCATCCGGCGGGTGACCAACCCGGCAGAGGCGACGCGACGCCTGCTCAACGAGCGCGAAGGCCCCCCCTGCCATGGGTCGGTGATGTTCCGCAGAGCGAGTTACGAGGCGGTTGGCGGCTACCGACCGCAGTTCTGGTTCGCGCAGGACAGCGACCTGTGGTTGCGACTTTCCGAGGTCGGCCTGTTCCTCTGCATACCGGAGGTCCTCTACCTCTTCACCGTCGGAGAAGGAAGCATCAGCTCGACGCACCGACACATGCAGAATCAGTTCGGCGAGCTTGGGCACGCCTGCAGACATTGCCGGGTCCGTGGCGAATCGGAAGACGTGCCCCTGCGAGAGGCGGCGAGACTGGCAGAGAGGGTGGCAGGTGCGCGCGGTCGGCGCGGCGGCCGAAAAGGAGCCGCAGCGTACATGATCGGCCGGTGGCTTCTGAGGGAGGGAAGCCCTGCTGCAGGCCGCTACCTGGCGCGAGCGGTCGAGCGCGAGCCGTGGAACGTCAAGGCTTGGATCAGCCTTATTCAAGCGCGGGGTCTGGTGGACCAGGGCAGTGACAAGACGGGTGACTGAAGGGCGTTTCCGGGGGCGTCGCGCCGGCGGATTCACCACGGACGTCGCAGGCGTTCTCCGGTGAGGATTCTCTTCGTTGCCCACAACGTCCGAGACGATCGCAAGGGGGCTGCCTACGCGGACCTCTCCCTTCTTGGCGTGCTTCGACGGCGCGGCCACGACGTGGAAGAGAGATGGGATGTCGGATCTCCGCGAAGGATTCGTCACGACAACCTTCACCTCCTCCTGGAGGCGCCCTTCCGCTGCGAGTCTGCCGTGAAGAGGCTGCTCCGTACTTCGTCGCCTGATGTCGTCATCGCGAATCAGCCGCTCGGCTACCGGATCAGCCGCCTGCTCGAACGGAAGCCGGGGAGGACGGTATACGTTGCTCGTAGCCACGGATGGGAGCCCTTCGTGGCGGCGGCCCGTCGGGCTGCGGGCGAAGGAACCGGTGACCGGGGACTGCTGAGGAGAACGGCTTCGCGACTCCTCGAGCCCCTCCTCCTTCACCAGAACCGACTCGTCCTGCGTGGTGCGGATGGACTTGTTTTCGCTTCCGCCGAGGACCTGGACGGTGTCGCCGAGTTGGAGGCGTTCCCGTTGGCCCGGATGTTTGCGCTCGAGCCGGGGGTACCGAGGGAGTTTCTCGAAACCGCTCCCAGGGAGATGACCGCCGAAAGGGTTCAGCGTCTGCTCTACGTGGGCCAGTTCACCGCGATAAAGGCGCCCGAGGTCGCCGCGGGCGCGATCGCGCGCGTCCTCGAGGAGAATCCGCGCGCCACCGCGACCTGGGTCTGCAACGCCTCGGATCACGCTTCCGTCATGGCCCTCTTCCCAGCTCCCGTCCGACCTCGTGTTGCGCCGTTGCCCTGGCTCACGCGGCGCGAACTCGTGGCCGTCTACGACGAGCACGGCCTCTTTGTCTTCCCGTCGCACTTCGAGGGGTTCGGGCAGACGTTCATGGAGGCGATGGCCCGCGGCCTAGTCGTACTGGCGACCCGAGTCGGGGGTATGAAGCAGGTGATTCGGGACGGTGAGAACGGTTTTGTCTTCGAACGGGGTGATGCAGCCGGGATCGCGGAGCGGATCCTGGCACTCCAGCGGCAGCCCTCGCTTGCGGGCACCGTCGGCACGAGGGCGCAGGCCGCTGCAGCGGAACTCACCTGGGACCGCGCCGGTTCCAGGCTCGAGACGTTCCTGCTCGGTCTCGTCGAGCTCGGCCCGAGGGGGCGGCGGCTTCCGGGGCTCGTCTAGGAAGCCGTCGTACCCGACGCCATGAGCAACGAGCGTCCGAGCATTGCGATCGTAGTCCCGACCTACAGCCGGGAGCGCGTCCTCTTGGACTCTCTCGAGAGGCTCTTCGGCCTCGAGGAGAGGGCGGACGAGATTCTCGTCGTGGATCAGACACCGGCACACGAGAAGGAGACCGAAGCGGCGCTCGGGCGTTGGAACGACGAGGGCCGCCTTCGGTGGCTCAGGCTGGCAAAGGCGTCGATCCCGAGTGCCATGAACACCGGGCTCCGGGAGGCTTCGAAGGACGTCGTCCTCTTCCTCGACGACGACATCATCCCAATGGCCGGACTCGTGGCCGCGCATAGGCGGGCCCACGCCACGGGGGAAGTTCTCGCGGTGACGGGCATGGTGCTGCAGCCGGGTGACGAGCCCCTCAACAAGGAGCCTAATCCAGGCAAGAGGAACGGCCTTCGGCGGGACCTCTCCTTTTCGTTCCGCTCGGAGGAGCCGAGGGACGTCTGGAACGTCATGGCGGGAAACCTCTCCGTGAAGCGGCAGGCGGCTCTGGATTGCGGGGGATTCGACGAGAGCTTCGTCGGAGTCGCATACCGGTTCGAGACGGAGTTCTGTCGCCGCCTGCGAAGGCACGGCGGGCGGGTGACGTACGAACCGAGCGCGGCAATTCGACACCTGAAGGCCCCTTCGGGCGGAACGCGGGCCTGGGGGAATCACCAGACCTCGGCGCGACCCGAGCACTCGGTGGGCGACTACTACTTCATCCTCCTCGAGGGCCGGGGCAGGGAAGTCGTGACATGCGCCTTGCGCCGGATCCGACAGGAGACGCTCTCGCGCTTCCATCTCGCCCACCCCTGGTACATCCCGATCAAGGCAGTGGGAGAGGTCCGGGGATTCCTCATGGCGCTGCGACTCGCGGCACGAAGGCGGCGCGCCGGATGACGGGAGGGGGCCCTAAGGTCGTCGTTGTCGCGACCCATCCGATCCAGTACCACGCGCCCTGGTACCGGGCCCTCGTGGCGGAGGGTGTCGACCTGCACGTCCTGTTCTCTCACCTGCCAGACGCAGACCACCAGGCCCTGGGCTTCGGAGGGCGGTTTCAATGGGACGTGCCGGTGCTCGAAGGCTACTCCTGGAGCGTGCTTCGGCAGGTGCGAGAGTCGCCTGATCTCGGGACGTTCGCGGGCCTCCGAAACGCCGGAATGGGTCGCGCCCTCGCCGACCTTGCGCCCGACGCTGTCGTTCTGACCGGCTGGAATTCCCTTCCCCTCGTGCAGGGCCTCCGCGCGGCGATCCAGCTCGGGATACCAACCGTCGTGCGGGGTGAGTCGAACGCGCTTCGGCCGCGGGCGCCTTGGAAGGAGGCCGGTCAGAGAGTGCTCCTGTCGGCCTACGACGCCTTCGTCTCGATCGGGAAGGCGAACCGCACTCTCTACGAGAGGAGCGGCGTGCCACCGGAGCGCATAGTGGACGGCGGGTACTTCGTCGACGAGGAGCACTTCGCCGCCCTGCAGGCGAAGGAGGCTCCTCGAAGAGCAGCGCTGCGGGAGGAGTGGGGTATCCCCGAGTGTGCCTGCTGCTTCCTCTTCGCGGGGAAGCTTCAGGCGAAAAAGCGGCCGCTCGATTTTGTTGCTGGGCTCGACGAGGCCGCGCGACATCTCCCGGCGGGCGCTATCCACGGACTCGTTGTGGGAAGCGGGGAACTCGAGGCCGAGGCACGGCGGGAGGCCATCTCGCGTGCAGCCCCGATTACGTTTGCAGGTTTCCTGAACCAGAACGAGATCGGGCGGGCTTACGCTGCGGCTGATGCACTCGTTCTCCCGTCCGACTTGGGAGAGACGTGGGGGCTCGTCGTAAACGAGGCAATGCTCTTTGGCCTTCCGGTCGTCGTCAGCGACCGGGTCGGCTGCGGGCCGGACCTGGTCTGTGACGGGACGACCGGATTCGTGTTTCCATTCGGGTCTGTCGATGCGCTGCGTGGGCGGATGGTCGAGCTCGCCTTGAATCGCCAGGAGAGGCTGGAGATGGGGCATTGCGGCCGAGAGCGAGTCAGGGAGTATTCCCCGCAGCGAGGCGCGAGGGCCACGATTGTCGCCGTCCGGATCGCCACAGGAGGGAGTTAGGGTGTCGCCAGCCCTGCTCCTTGTCCTCGTTACAGCTACGGCCGTCTGCCTGTATGACTTTCGAAGAGGCGTGGTCATTGTCGCCGCCGCGGGACTTCTTCAGGACCTGGTCCGTAAGCTCGCCCCTGGTCAGCCGGCCTACCTGATGGCGATCGTCTTCGTCGTCTTCGCCGCGACTCTCGCAGGCGGGATCGTCCGCGAGAACCCGTTGTGGTGGCGCCGGGGAGACTGGAGGAGCCTCAGGTCTCCCCTGGATCTCTTCGTCGTCGTTCTTGGCATTCAAGCGCTGGTTACTTGCCTGCGCGTCGGTTCGTTCGTCCTGATCGCCGTAGGCCTTGCCGCCTACGCGGGACCCGTCGCGGCCCTGGTCCTCGGATCCTGGGTTGGCGAAAGCCGCGGCCTCGTGCAAAAGTTCCTCGGCGCGTACGTCCTTTTCGTTTCGACGATGGCCTCGGGAATAGCCTTCTACCAGGTCGGCTATCGTTGGTCGTCCCTCGAGAGCGTCGGGCCGGGTCTCACCGTCTACGACGTGACGCTGGGTGCGATCTACCTGCCGCCGGGCTTCTTCCGCGCGCCCGAGGTGGCCTCATGGCACTGCGCCACGGCGGCCTGTGTAGCGATCCTCCTCGCTGCTGTCCGAAAGGCCTCCGTGGGCGTCTGGGTCGTTCTCGGCGGAACCGCCTCGTTTCTCGGGTGGTGCGTCGTCGTCACAGGCCGGCGTAAGGGACTCAGCGAGATCGTCATCTTTCTCGCGCTATTCGCATTCCTCCAAGTTTGGGTCCGTGGCCGGCTAGGAAAGCTTGGTGGCGCGGTCCTCGGAGCCGTGCTTATCGGAGCGTTCGCCTTCCATCACTACGGGCTTCAGGAGAAGGTCGCGGGGCAGCTTGGATCGATGCGCGAGCGAACTCAGGCAGGTGGCGGCGCGGCAGAACGATTCGTGGGAGGTCTGACGAGCCTTCCCAGGGTCGTGGAGGCAGCCGGCTTTTTCGGGACGGGCCTCGGGACGGGAACGCAGGGAGCCCAGCACTTCCGTACTGAGGGCGAGAAGTGGAACGAAATAAGCGAGGGTGGGGTTGCGCGAGTTGTCGCGGAACTTGGAGTGCCAGGATCGCTCGTTGCTCTGCTCCTGGCATTCCGATTCGGCGCGAATCTCATGGAAAGGGCTTCCTTGCTTCGCCGGCCCTCCGGATCCGAACCGGCAGTCCTGCTCGGGCTCATCGCGCTCATCGGAGCGAACGGCGTTATCTTCATCTCGGCGCACCAGATCTTTGGAGACCCATTCGTCTACATCTTCCTCGGGCTATCGGTGGGCTTTGTCGTCGCGGGACTGGACGAGGAGGGGACAGTCGCCTGGCGTGCGCGTCGAAGGATGGCCTCGTTGCCGGTGGCCGCGTGAGAGCCCTCCACGTCGTACCGGCTGTCGCCTCGCGCTACGGCGGGCCGAGCATCGCGGCTTTGAGTCTCGTGTCGTCTCTGCGACGTGCCGGAGTGGACGCGATTCTCGCGACGACCGACGCGGACGGGCCAGGAAGATTGCGGGTGCCGACCCACGTCGAAGTCGACCACGAAGACGCCCGTTGCGTCTTCTTCCCGCGACTGCCCGGGGAATCGCTGAAGCCATCTCCCAGCCTCGCGCGCTGGCTCCGACGAAGCGCTGCCGGCTTCGAGATTGTCCATGTCCACTCGGTCTTCTCCCATCCGTCTCTGGTAGCAGGATCTGCGGCGAAGCGAGCCGGTGTCCCGTACATAGTGCGTCCGCTCGGGCAGCTCGACGCGTGGAGCCTCTCGCAACACCGTCTTCGGAAGAGACTGTTCCTTGCGGCGGGAGGGCGAAGGCTCCTGGAAGGGGCGGCGGCACTTCACTGGACCGACGAGTCCGAGCGGAACCGGGCGCCACGCTTCGCTTCCGCGCGGCCCTCGTTCGTCGTGCCCCTGGGCGTCGACGAAGGTCTATTCGCGGGTCCCGTAAGAGAGAGCCGAGATCGTTCTGTGCTGTTCCTGTCGCGACTGCATCCGAAGAAGAACGTCGAGGCCCTCATCGACGCCTTCGCGGGCTTGGGCGATGTCAGGTCCGGGTGGCGTCTCGACATCGCGGGTGATGGAGAGGCAGGCTATGTGGGTTCGCTGAAGCGACGTGCAGCGAGATGGGAGGGGGAGATCAGGTTCAGGGGCTGGCTCTCGGGAGTGGAAAAGGAGCGGGCCCTGTCCGATGCGGCGCTCCTCGTGCTGCCTTCCGCACAGGAGAACTTCGGCATTGTCGTTGCGGAGGCCATGGCCGCGGGAACGCCAGTGGTCGTCAGCGAAGCCGTGGCGCTTTCGCGGGACGTGCGCCGGCATGGGGCGGGATGGGTGGCCTCGTCCGATCCGCGCCTGCTCGCGGCGGTCCTGGCGGAGGCGATGGCATCGGCTGAGGAACGAGCACGACGCGGGCAAGCGGGCCGGAAACTCGGTCTCGAGAGGTACCGGTGGGCGTCGGTGGCGAAGGCCCTGATCGCGGAATACGATCGGCTGGTCTCGGGGACGGGATGGGGAAATTGAGCGTGCCCGATGTCACCGCGGTCGTCCTCACTTTCAACGAGGAATTGAACATCGGTCGGACGCTCGATTCGCTGCGAACGTTCCCGCGCGTGGTGGTTCTCGACTCCGGTTCGACGGATCGTACGGAGGAGATCGCCCGGGCTTATCCGAATGTCTCGTGGTCGGTGAATCGTTTCGAGGGACATGTGCGCCAGTGGCGATGGGCCCTCGAACGGACCGGAATTGAATCGGCCTTTGTCCTGGCTCTTGACGCCGACATGAGCGTGTCGACGGAGCTTACGAAAGAGATCTCAGAGGTCACCGCGAGAGGGGATCTCGACGCGGGCTCCCTGCGGGTTGAGTACCGGATTCTAGGTGTTCCCCTCCTCGGATCCCTCTATCCGCCGGAGCTGCGGCTCCTGCGCCTCTCGAACGCGAGCGTCCGGGAGGCGGGCCACACGCAGAAGTTCTCCACGACGGGTAAGACCGTCTCGCTCGAGCACCCGCTTCTCCACGACGACCGGAAGCCGCTCGAGGCCTTCGTTCGAGCTCAGCTCGGGTATTCGGAGAAGGAGCTTCAGAGGATTCTGGCGGCCGGGGGCGGGACTCTCGACTTCAATACGCGCCTCAGACGTTCGTTTCCGTTCACTCCGATCCTCGTCTGGCTTCTGGCGTGGCTTCGAGCAGGAGGCCCGCTCCGGGGACCGGCTGCGAGGCGCTATGCGATGGAGCGTCTCGTGTACGAAGCAATGCTGAGGTGGCGGCTGGAGGATCAGTGCCTTCGCCGCAGCATGACGGACGGCAAGGGGGCCGACTGACGTGAGACCGGGGGCCCGTTCCCGCGACTCTGCGATGCCGTCGAGTCCCGTTCGCTCCTCCTTCTCCCCGAGTGCCGGGTGGAGCCGGACGGATCTGGCTCGGTTCGTCGCCTCCCTCTACCTTCTGTTCGCCGCAGTGATCCTGGTCTTCGACGAACCCCGCGAGAGAATCAGGAATACGGGGGACAACACGCTCTATGCCGCTCACACAGCAGCGATACGGGGTGCTGCCCCGCCGGCGACGGGCGCGACGCATTTCCTGGGCTATCCCCTGCTGGTCGCGCCCGTGGCCGCGGTTCTCCGGATCCCGGAGATCGATGCGCTGCCGATCGTCTCTCTCGCAGGCGCGACTGCCGCTATAGCGCTGGCGGGCGAGCTGTGGGGTGGGTGGGCCGCTGCGTGCTTCGCCGTCGTCAATCTGGATTGGGTTCAGCGGTCTTTGCTCGGGGGGGCAGACCCGGTCTTCGCGAGCTTTGTGTTCGCAGCCCTGCTCCTGGCGCGCGGCGGCCGTTGGACTGTGGCATCTGTGTTCGGAGCCCTCTCGACTGTTGTCAGGCCCCTCGGAATCGTCTCGCTCGCGGCGATCGGCCTGGTGCTTCTATGGAGAAAACGATTCCAGAGTCTCGCGACGGCGATCGCAATCAGCCTGGTTGTCGGCGCCCTGTATCTCGCGCTGGTCCGGTCACTCTACGGCGCAAGTCTCGCGAACATCACGTGGTATCGCAGCATGGGGCTCGGGCACGACAGGACGTTCATTCCCTTTGTGACGCTCTTCCTTCCGACACCGGGCCACGAGTTGACGTGGAAGAACATCTTGAAGGCGGCGTCATGGACGTCCCTGATGTTGGCCGCAATCGTTGCAGCGCTCTGGAGGAAGGATATGCGGAGCGCTCTCCGCGAGGCGCCGGTCGAATGGACCTTCGGCGCCCTCTACGCGGCTTCCTTCCTCTTCTTCCCGGCATGGTGGATTGAAGGGGAATTCTCGCGGTACTTTTCGCCGGTGATACCGCTCTGCCTCCTAGCGCTGCAACCGTGGTTACCCGAGCGAAAGGCAATCGTCTGGCTCATCGGTGTGGGCTCTGTGATCCTGGCAGCCGTCGAGGACATGCCAGGATTCCAGCGTCTCGTGGAGTTGGCACGAGTGGCCATTGCCGGCTGGCGCTGAGAAGGGGCGCCGAGGCCTGCCTCAATACGCGCGCTCAGGGCTGGGAGGTCCGTTGCGGCACAAGGGCCTCGGGGGAGTTCATGGCGGCTTGGGTCTTCGTCGCACGAGCTGCAACCAAAACCGCACGAAGAAGAACGACTTGAAGAAGGGCACGTCAAACTCATGACCGAGTCCATCCTCGGCCTCAACGCCTTCCACGGCGACTCCGCCGCCTGCCTCGTCGTCG
>CAZNSS010000125.1:0-7940 GCA_964575465.1 uncultured Holophagales bacterium
CGAGGCGGAGGCGACCCGCGCCGCCCTCAGGGCGGCCGCGGAACGGATCGAGGCGCTCCGCCTCGACGGCGGGGCGCTCCGGGCCGCCGTCGTCCGCGTCACGACCGGCGCTTGACACGTCGCCGCCTCCTTTTCAGACTCGTCAGACCGATGTCGATCGACACCCTCACCCCCACAGACGTCCTCTCCGAATGGCGTACCGGCAACCTCGACGACCTCGTCGAGCTCGGGATCGTGGCCGCCAGGGCGGGGGAATACGAGCGCGGCCTCATCTTCCTCGCCGAGGCCTACCGGCACCTGAGCCGCGACAAGCACCGGCAGTCGGGCCCGCTCCTCTCGTACTACGGCCTCTGCCTCGCGCTCCACCGGGGCCGCATCAAGGAGGCCGCCGAGTTCTGCTGGCTCGGCGTCGAGAAGGACCACTACAACCCGGACGCCTACTACAACATGGCGCGCGTCTGGATCGCCGGCCGGAGCCGCCGCAAGGCCGTGGAGGCCCTCGAGAAGGGGCTCGCGCTCGACCCGAAGCACCCGGGACTGAAGCGCCTCCGGACGGAGTTCGGGTCGCGCAACACGCCCGTCATCCCCTTCCTGCACCGCGACAACCCGCTCAACATCTCCCTCGGCAGGATGCGCTCGCGGATGAAGCACGCCAAGGCCGAGGCCCGGCCGGGCGATGCTCGGCCCGGCACGCCGCGAAGCTCCGGCTGAGCCGGGGCGCCCTCAGCGGATCCGGCGCGCCAGGGAAACGCCGTCGCGCAGCGGCACGATCGTCACCTCCAGGTCGGGGTGCGCGTAGCAGGTCCGGTTGAACTCGCGGATCGCCGCGGTCTCCGCGTCGTCCTCGCACGCCGGAAGCCGGAGGGCACCGTCCCAGAGGACGTTGTCGGTGACGAGCAGCCCGCCGACGCGCAGCCTCGGGACGGCGCGGCGCGCGACGTCGGGATACCCCTCCTTGTCGACGTCGTTGAAGATCAGGTCGAACTCGCCCCCGGTGCCGTCGAGCGAGCGGAGGGCGTCGCCGACGAGGACCGTGACGCGGTCCGCCACCCCCGCTTCCGCGAGGTTCCTCCGCGCTTCGGCGGCGTTCTCCTCCGAGGAGTCGGTGTAGAAGACCCGTCCCTCGTCCCCGACGGCGCGGGCGAGCCAGATCGTCGAGTAGCCGACGGCGCTCCCCAGCTCGAAGACCCGCCGGGCTCCCGCGAGACGCGCGACCTGGGAGAGGAATCGTCCCACCGCCGGCCCGACGATCGGGACCCCGCGCCGCGCGGCCTCCTCCTCCATCCGCGAGAGGACCTCGTCGCGGGGCGGGAGGATCGACAGGAGGTAGTCGTCGAGACCGGCGAGGAGGAGCGACATGGGGGCGAGTCTAGCCGTCCGCCCCGGACTTCGAGAATCGCTCTCGATTTCCGGCTTCTCTTCTGGGAGACTTCGCGCCACGACCCATGAAGATCGACGTTCGCGACGAGGGCCGCGTGACCGTGATCGCCGTGGAAGGCGACCTCGTCATCGGAGAGCCCGAGGCAGCCTTCAAGAAGGCGGTGGCCGGCCTCCTGGAACAGGGGAGGGCGCGTCTTCTGGTCGATTGCGGCGGACTCCGCACCGTCGATTCCACGGGCCTGGGCGCGCTCGTCAGGACGCTCACGATGACCCAGAACGGAGGGGGGCAGACGAAGCTCCTCGCCGTCGGTCCCCGCCTGCTCAAGCTGCTCGAGCTGACCGCCCTGGCCGCCGTCTTCGAGATCCACACGGACCGCGGCGCGGCCCTCGCCAGCTTCTGACGCTCCAGCGCCCGAGGACGCCCCGATTGTCGGCGGGACCCGTCGGCGGCAGACTGCGCCTTCGGAGGATTCCCATGAGGACGATCGCCTTCCTCGTCGTCGCGGCCGCGACTCTCCCGCCCCTCTCCCTTCCCGCCGAGGAGCGCCGCGACAGGGCCGTCTTCGCCGAGAAGAAGGACGCCCGGTACGAGGCGATCGCGGCCGAGGCGAGGAAGAAGGAAGAGCCCCCGCCGAAGAAGCGGATGTGGGTCGACTTCGCCGCGGTCGACGCGCCGAAGGCCGTCTCGGAGTTCACGAAGGTCTGGCACCAGCCCTCCGTCTGCCAGGGCCTCTCGGGGATGTGCTGGTGCTTCTCGACGACCTCGTTCCTCGAGTCCGAGGTCTACCGGCTCACGAAGCGCGAGCTCCGGCTCTCCGTTCTCCACACCGTCTACTGGGAGCACGTCGAGAAGGCGAAGGGATGGGTGAAGTCGCGCGGGACGTCGGTCTATGGCGAGGGCTCGCAGCCCGCGGCCGTCCTGCGCGCCCTCCGCGAGCACGGGTCGGTTCCCGCGGAGGCCTATACGGGCCTGAAGGACGGGAGGAAGGAGCACGACCACGAGTCGACCGTCTCCGCCGAGATCAGGGCCTACCTCGACGGCGTGAAGACGGCGGGCGCGTGGAACGAGGCCCAGGTCGTCTCGACCGTCCGCGCCATCCTCGACCACCACCTCGGCGCCCCGCCCGAGACGGTCGTCGTCGACGGGCAGGCGATGACGCCGAAGGAGTACTTCGCGAAGGTCGTCCGCCTCGATCCCGACGACTACGTCGCCTTCGTCTCCACCATGGAGAAGCCCTACTGGGAGAAGGCGGAGTACGCCGTCCCCGACAACTGGTGGCACGGCGAGGAGTACGTCAACGTCCCGCTCGACGCGTTCCTCGCGGCGATCAAGGGGGCGATCCGGGGCGGCTACTCGGTCGTCGTCGCGGGCGACATGTCGGAGCCGGGCTACTCCATCGGCCCTCCCGGGATCGCCGTCGTCCCGACGTGGGACATCCCCTCGGCGTACATCGACGACGCGGCCCGCGCGTTCCGCTTCGGCAGCGGGAGCACGACGGACGACCACGACCTCCACGTCGTCGGGATCACCACGAAGGCAGGCAGGGACTGGTTCCTCGTGAAGGACTCCTGGTCGAGCTCCTGGAACAACGACCACCCCGGCTACTACTTCTTCCACGAGGACTACGTGAAGCTGAAGACGCTCGCGTTCCTCGTCCACAGGGACGCCGTCAGGGAGCTCCTCGCGCGCACGAAGAGCTGAGGTCCGGCTCGGACCGGGGCCGGGGAATAGCCCAGCCCGCCGCCGCGTTGAAAAGCCGTCCCCACCCGGCCCGACCCGGGGGGACCGAGGTGACGGGTGGGAGCGAAGGGCGAAGAGGGCCGCGGCGCGGCCGTTGCGGCCGCGGCTCGAGGGGACTTCTTCTCGAGGATGCTCGGGATCGTCGAGCGGGCGGGGAACGCGCTCCCCCACCCGGCGACGATCTTCCTCCTCCTCGGGCTCGCCGTCCTCGGCGCCTCGGCGCTCGGCTCCTGGGCGGGCCTCTCCGCCGTCCACCCGGGGACGGGGAGGACGATCACCGTCGTGAACCTCCTGACGGTCGAGGGGCTCCACCAGGTCCTCGAGAAGACCGTCTCGAACTTCACGAGCTTCGCGCCGCTCGGCACCGTCCTCGTCGCCCTCCTCGGCATCGGCGTCGCCGAGGGGAGCGGACTGATCGGGACGCTCCTGCGCCTCCTCGTCCTCTCGGCGCCCCGAAGGCTCCTGACGTTCGTCGTCGTCCTCGCCGGCGTCCTGTCGAACGCGGCGAGCGAGGTCGGCTACGTCCTCCTCATCCCGCTCGCGGCGGTGATCTTCCTCGCCGCGGGGCGGCACCCGGTCGCCGGCCTGGCCGCGGCGTTCGCGGGCGTCTCCGGCGGCTACAGCGCGAACCTCGTCCTCGGGACGATCGACCCGCTCCTCGCCGGCCTCACGCAGGAGGCGGCGCACATCGTCGACCCTTCCTACGTCGTCAGCCCCGCCGCGAACTACTACTTCCTCGCCGTCTCGACCTTCCTGATCGCCGCCGCCGGCACCTGGGTCACCGAGAAGCTCGTCGTCCCGCGGCTCGGCACGTACGCGGGGGCCGAGAAGGCCGACGACACGCTCCGCCCGCTCGACGCCTCCGAGAGGAAGGGGCTCCGCAACGCCGTCGCCGTTCTCGCCCTCCTCTCGGCCGTCGTCCTCTGGGGGGTCGTGCCGGAGGGAGGGTTCCTGCGCGACCTGAAGACGGGCGGCGTCCTCCACTCGCCCCTCCTGACGGCCATCGTCCCCTTCATCTTCCTGGGCGGAGCGCTCACCGGGATCGCCTACGGCGTCGGCGCCGGCACGATGAAGAGCGACGCCGCCGTCGCCAAGGCGATGTCGAGGTCGATGGAGACGCTCGGCTCCTACATGGTCCTCGTCTTCTTCGCCGCGCAGTTCGTCGCCTGGTTCAACTGGTCGCACCTCGGGCTCATCGGCGCCGTGAAGGGGGCCGAGCTGCTGAAGGCGACGGGCCTCGGAGGCATCCCGCTCATGCTCGGCTTCGTCGTCCTCTCGGCCGGCGTGAACCTCCTGATGGGGAGCGCTTCCGCCAAGTGGGCCGTGATGGCACCCGTCTTCGTCCCGATGCTCATGCTCCTCGGCTACACGCCCGAGCTGACCCAGGCCGCCTACCGCGTCGGCGACAGCGTCACGAACGTCATCTCGCCGACGATGTCCTACTTCGCCCTCATCCTCGCCACGGTCCAGCGCTACGACCCGAAGGCGGGCCTCGGGACGCTCATCGCGACGATGCTCCCCTACACCCTCGTCTTCCTCCTCTCGTGGAGCCTCCTCCTGGTGGGCTGGATCGCTCTCGACCTCCCGGTCGGTCCCGGCGCCGGTCTCCGGCTCGAGCCGTGAAGAGGGAAGCGGCCCCCGCCGCGGCCCGCGCGTTCCGCTTCGGCAGCGGGAGCACGACGGACGACCACGATCTCCACGTCGTCGGGATCACCACGAGAGCAGGCCGGGACTGGTTCCTCGTGAAGGACTCCTGGTCGAGCTCCTGGAACAACGACCACCCCGGCTACTGCTTCTTCCACGAGGACTACGTGAAGCTGAAGACGCTCGCCTTCCTCGTCCACAGGGACGCCGTCAGGGAGCTGCTCGCCCGCGCCAGGCCGCGACGGCCCGGAGGGCAGGCCCGGAGGATCGGTGAGGCCGGGGCGGCGCGGTGGTGCGGCGCTCCGCCGGCACCGTGGAATACTGCCTTCACGAACGGGGAGGGACCACGATGACTCGAGCTGACCGTTTCCGCGCCGCGAGCTCGACGAGCGCGATCTCCCGCGCCGGAGCCCGGCTCGTCTCGCTGATCGCCTTCGTGTCGATCATCCCGAATGCCGCGTGGACGGCCGAGCCTCCCTCCCTCGCCGGCCTCGACGCCCTCTACCCGTCGCTCGACGCCCTCTACCTCGACCTGCATCGGAACCCGGAGCTCTCGATGCGCGAAACGCGTACGGCCGTCGAGATGGCGGCTCGCCTTCGCGCGGCCGGGTTCGAGGTGACGGAGCACGTCGGAGGAACGGGCGTCGTCGGCGTCCTCCGGAACGGGGCCGGGCCGACGGTCCTCGTGAGGACCGATCTGGACGCCCTCCCGATGCCGGAGAAGACGGGGCTCCCGTACGCGAGTGCCGTCACGACGAAGAACGACGCCGGCGAGACCGTCCCGGTGATGCACGCGTGCGGCCACGACGTCCACATGACGTCGTGGGTCGGTGCCGCGACGCTCCTCGCGAAGGGAAAGGACCGGTGGAGGGGGACGCTCGTCTTCGTCGGGCAGCCGGCCGAGGAGACGCTGCAGGGGGCCGAGGCGATGGTGAAGGACGGCCTCCTCACGCGCTTCCCGAAGCCCGACTTCGTTCTCGGCCTCCACGTCACGAACCTCCTCCCTTCCGGCGCCGTCGGCATCCCGCCGGGGCCGGCCTCCGCCGCCTCGAACGCCGTCGACATCACGTTCCACGGCCGGGGCGGGCACGGCGCCGCGCCGCAGCGGACGATCGACCCCGTCCTGATCGCGGCCCGGACCGTGGTGGCCCTGCAGAGCATCGTGTCGCGGGAGGTCAACCCCTTCGACCCGGCGGTCGTCACGGTCGGGACGTTCCACGCGGGGACGAAGCGCAACATCATCCCCGACGACGCGAAGCTCGAGCTGACCGTCCGCTCCTACAAGCCCGAGGTGCAGAAGCAGCTGCTCGCGGCGATCGCGCGGATCGCGAAGGCCGAGGCGGCTGCCGGAGGCGCGACGCGGGATCCGGAGGTCGTCGTCGACCCCGGGGAGGCCTCCGAGGTCGTCGTGAACGACCCGGCGCTCGCCGCCCGGCTCGAGGCGGCTCTCCGCCGCGGTCTGGGCGACGCGAACGTCCTTCCGCACGAGCCCTCGAGCTCGTCCGAGGACTTCGGCGTCTACGGCCGCGTCGCGGGGGTTCCGTCCGTCCAGCTTCGCGTCGGGGCGACGGCGCCGGCCGAGCTCGCCCGGGCGAAGGCCGAGGGGCGTTTCGTCCCCGGCCCCCACAACTCCCTCTTCGCTCCCGACCGCGAGCCGACGATCCGCACCGGCGTCTCCGCTCTCACGTTCTCGGTGCTGGAGCTCCTCGGGCACCCCGTCGGGAAACCCTAGGCCGGCTCACGCCGGCCGCGCGCTCCGAGCCGCGCCTCCCCTCGCGGAGTCGCGGCTCCTCTTCGGTTCCCGAGACCCGTCCGTGCGCCTTCGCGGGCGCCTGAACCAGGGGTGCTCCGGACGGGCGAGTATCGAGTCGACGCAGCCCGACGTGTGGCACTCGCCCCGGACCTGCTTCATCCGTCCGAGGTTGCGCGAAAGGTCGCGCCCACGGAAAGGCCGCGGGGACGACCCGCGGCCCAAACCCCTTGAATTGAATGGTGGAGCCGGAGAGGATCGAACACCCGACCTCCTGAGTGCGATGCCGGATCGAGGCGTATTCGCCGCCGCGGAGCCCTTGGGAGACACACGCCACCGCGGGCCGGGCCGCAGGAACGGTCCACGGCGACGTGTGGACAGGGTCGAGCCTCGAGAAGCGGCGCCCGAGTCGTTCCCGCCCCCACGCAAGTTCGCTCGCCGGCAGAGACCCCGACCGGGCTCGGATGACCGCCACCGACTCCAATACCGCCCGCCCAAACGCGATCCCGGCCGCGACTGCCCTCAGACGCGCTCGCCGGCCTGTTCGAGCAGAGCGCTCACCTGCTCGATGAGCCTCGGAAGACGGCCTTCGATGACGCCCCACACCGTCGCGTCGTCGATCGTGTCGTAGCCGTGGATGATCCGGTTCCGGAAACCCACGATCCGGCGGAGATCTTCGATCCCGGCAGCCGTCGCCGGATCGCCCTGCTCCAGGCGATGGAGCGCCTCGCCGATCACCTCGAACTCCCTCTCCACGGCCCTTCGAAGCTGCCGATCGTCCTCGTACTCCCCGTACGAACGACCGCTGCACCACTCGGTGATGCTCCGGCCCGCGGAGACGATGTCAAACAGCAGTTTCTTCGAGCGGTTGTCCATACACCAGCTGACGAGTCGCCTCGATTTCGCGACGGAAGAAGGGGTTCCGGATCGCCTGCTCGGAGACCAGGTCCACCCGGCGACCCAGCAGACCTTCGACGGCCTCTGCGAAGTCCAGGAACCGGTCCGCGTACGTGCCGGTCGGCAGGCGGTCCGCCATGGAGACCACGAGATCGACGTCGCTGGAGGGCCGAAGGTTGCCGGAGGCCGCCGACCCGAACACGTAGAGCCGATCGACGCCGAACCGTCGACAGAGTTCGGCGAGCGCTGCCTGGTGCTGCTCGATCAGTTCCGTCACGTCGGCCTCCGCAGAAATCGTATCAGGCGAGGTACAGGCCAGCTCGCACCCATGATCACGCGCCCGATTCGGCAACCGACGGAGTCGGCAAACCGCTCGCGACCAACGATTTGGCGACGGTCCCCGGAACTCCCGACCACAAGACTGTCGTGGACGGAAACGTGGACAGAAAGAAAAAGAGCCGCGTGGACGCGGCCCGTAAGTCCTTTGAATTGAATGGTGGAGCTGAGGAGGATCGAACTCCCGACCTC
>CAZNSS010000125.1:8040-9250 GCA_964575465.1 uncultured Holophagales bacterium
CACGAGCCTCCGAAAGGAGCTTAGCGACAGGAAGCGCAGTAGCTTAGGCTGTCGGACCGAGGGTGCTCAGTGGTTACGGCGAGAGACGCGAGGGCCCCGATGGGTCCGGCGAATGTGGACACTCGTGTGGGCAGTCCAGCAGCTGCCGCGGTCCCCGCATCGGCGGCGCCCGATCGGCTCGAGTTCGTGATCGTCGAGACGCCGCTTACTCGTCCAGGAGGCCTTCGGCCGTCGCAATCAGGTACTCGAGTTCGTCCGTGATGGCCGCCCAGACCTGCTCCTCGTCCACGACGTCGTAGCCGTGCACCAGGACATTCCGGAACCCCACGATGCCCCGGGCCTGCGGGATCGCACGAAAGAGGTCCGGATCGTGGCGCGAAATCCGGCTCAGGGCTTCGCCTATCGTTATGAAGTACCGCTCCACGATGGCCCGCAGGTGTCTGTCCGCTTCGTACTCGGCGATCGTCTTGCCAGCCGCGACCGACCGGATCTCGCGGGCCGCCTCCAGGACGTGAGTCAGATCTCTTCGGCTCTCAGGCCGCATACAGCTCGATGGCGGACTCCTCGGCCCTCTCCCGAAAGACCGGGTCCTTCACCGCCCTCCACGTCACGAGGTCCACGTGGCGAGCGAAGAGATCCTCGAGGTCGAGCTTGAGGTCGATGAACTGGTGAAAGGCATTCATCCCGACCGGCGGATGAAACTCGACGAGGAAGTCGAGGTCGCTGGACGCGGGGTCGAACTCGCCCTTGACGGCCGACCCGAACAGGCGGAGCCGGCTGACGCCGTACCTCCGGCATAGTGAGCGCAACTCCGCGCGTCGTGCCTCCACGAGATCGAGCCCCGTCACGCCTGCATTCTCCTCCACGAGCGCCGCCTCCCGGAAACCACGGTTTCCGAAGCGCTCGCAGGCGGGGTGCAGCTTCTCTCGGTTCGCCCCCCGAAGCCTGCTTCCTGATTCTCGGCCCCGGTTGGTTCCGGCAAATGTGGACCGACTCGTGGACAGGTTCAGCGAGCTCGCGAATGGCAATGGTCGGCAAGTCCCTCGCGACGAACGATGTGGCGCCCCCCTCGAACTCCCGACCGCAAGACTGTCGTGGACAGAAGTGTGGACAAAAAGAAAAAGAGCCGCGTCGCCGCGGCCCGTAAGTCCTTTAGATTGAATGGTGGAGCTGAGGAGGATCGAACTCCCGACCTCTAGAGTGCGATTCT
>CAZNSS010000126.1:0-9241 GCA_964575465.1 uncultured Holophagales bacterium
GAGGCCGAGCGGATGCGCCGGATGGCCGAGCTCCACGCGAAGGTCCCCGAGGTCGTCATTCCGCGGGTCGTCGAGGAAGCGACGACGACGCGCATCCTGACGACGGAGTACGAGGAGGGGCTCTCGCCCGACGAGGCCTGCTCCGACGCGACCCCGCAGGAGCTGAAGGACCGCTGGGGGCTCGTCCTCTTCGAGTTCCTCCTGCGCGGCCTCCTCGAGCACCGGCTCCTCCACGCCGACCCGAACCTCGCGAACTTCTCCTTCCGGCGCGACGGCCGCGTCGTCGTCTACGACTTCGGCTGCGTGAAGGAGGTCCCCGTGAAGCTCGCCCGCGGCTACCGGAGCCTCTGCCGGGCCGCGCTCGACGGAAAGACCGAGGAGATTCCCGGTCTCCTCGCGAAGATGGGGGTGCACCGGGCCGACGGGAGGCCGCTGGAAGAGGCGCTCGCCGCGCCCTGGCTCGGACTCGTCTTCGAGTTCCTGCGGCCCGCGCCTCCGTACCGCTTCGGCGCCGACGGCACGTTCTACGGCCGCCTCTTCGACGCGGCCCGCGGGAGCATCGCGGAGTCGGACGACCTCCGCTTCCCGGCCGACATCGTCTTCGTCCACCGGACCGTTGCGGGCCACCTCGGGAACCTGACGCGCCTCAAGGCCGTCGGGCCGTGGCGGGAGGGGCTGGAGCGTTTCGCGGAAAGGCGCTGACCGGAGAGAGGGAGTAATCGCGCGGCGTCTCCTGGAAAGCGCCCCGGCCGACCTATCATTCCCGCCAGGAGCCTCCTTGAGCGAATTTGCCGGGCCGCTGCGGGCGGCGAGACCTCTCCGTGCCGCGGGGGCCGCGGTTCTCGTCCTCTTCGCGGCATCGGGCCGGCCGGCGGCCGGCCAGTCGACGCCCTCTCCCGCGGCCACCGCCGGCACGCCATTTGCGCTGACCCTGGACGAGCGGACCTGGCTGAAGGCGCACCCGCGGCTCCGCCTCGGCGTCGAGAAGGCCAACGCGCCGTTCGACTTAGTCGACGCGGAGGGGAAGCACCAGGGGCTCTCGTCCGACGTGAGGCGCCGGGTCGAGGAGCTGCTCGGGACGACGTTCGAGGTCGTCGCTCTCGACGGCGACAAGGTCTACGACGAGCTGCGCGAAGGCAGGGTCGACCTCCTCGCGGCCGCCGCCTCGACGCCTCGGCGGCAGGCGACGGCGCTCTTCACGGAGGCCTACGTCTCGTTCCCGCACGCCGTGGTCACGCGGCGCGACGCTCCCTACGTCCAGGAGCTGAAGGACCTCTCGGGGAAGAGCGTGGCGGTCGTCGGCGCCCGTTCCGTGAGGGACCTGCTCGAGGACTCCCATCCCGACATCCCGCTCCTCGTCGCGCGCGATTCCGTGCAGGCCTTCCGCGCCGTGGAGTCGGGCAAGGCGTTCGCCACGGTCCAGAACCTCGCGGTGGCGGTCGAGTCGCTCCAGGGAGGAGACTTCGGGACGCTGCGGGTCGCCGCCGTCCTCGGAAACCTGCCCCAGGACATCTCGTTCGCCGTCCGGAATGACTGGCCCGAGCTGCGGGCGATCCTCGACCGGGCGCTCGGGTCGATCCCGGAGTCGGAACGCAGGGAGATCCGGAACCGCTGGCTCGCGGTCAAGCTCGAGAAAGGGTCGATCAACTGGGGCGTCCTCGCCGGGGCGGGAATCCCCGTCCTGGCCGGCCTCGTCGGGGCCATCGCCGTCTTCGCGCTGTCGAACCGCAGGCTGAAGCGCGCCGCCGGCCAGCTCTCCGCGGCGCAGAAGGAGCTCCGCGAGCAGCTCCTCTTCCAGCAGGCGCTCGTCGACGCGATCCCGAGCCCCGTCTTCTTCAAGGGCCCGGACGCCCGGTACCGCGGCTGCAACAGGGCCTTCGAGGCGGCGTTCGCGACGACGCGCGACCTCCTCGAGGGACGGACCGCCCTGGACCTCGGCTTCCTCCCGGAGGACGACCGGAACAAGAACCACGAGGAGGACTGCCGGACGATCCGGCTCAAGGAGACGCTCGCGCGCGAGCAGCGCTTCACCTTCGGCGACGGGACGACGCGCGACACGCTCTACTCGGTCGTGGGGTTTTCCCTGGCCGACGGGGGCCCCGGCGGCCTCGTCGGGGTCATCGTCGACATCACGGCCCAGAAGGAGGCGGAGCGCGCGGCGCGCCGCGCGGAGCAGCTCGTCGCCGACGTGACCGACCACCTCCCGGCGCTGGTGGCGCAGATCCGGGTCGGGCTCGACGGGAGCCGGGCCTTCACGTTCGTGAGCCGCCGGGTCGAGGAGATGCTCGGCGTGGCGCGGGCGGCGGCCCTGTCCGACTCCGAGGCGGTCCTCGGGTCGGTCCTTCCCGAGGATCGCCCCGCATTCGACGCGTCTCTCGCGAGCTCGGCCCGCGACCTCGAGCCGTGGGTCCACGAGTACCGGCAGCTCCTGCCCGACGGCTCTGTCCGGTGGATGCGGGCCGAGGCGTCGCCGGCCCCCGGCGCCGACGGTGCGGTTATCCTCTCCGGCTACCTCGCGGACGTGACCGAGGCAAGGGAGCTCCAGCGGGAGGTCAAGAAGGCCGAGGAGCGGTGGCAGCTCGCCCTCGACGCGAACAACGACGGGATCTGGGACCTGGACGCGGCCACGGGCGACATCTGGTTCTCGACGCGCTGGAAGTCGATGCTCGGCTACCGGTGGGACGAGCTGCCGAACGAGCGGCGCGTCCTCGAGGAGCTCCTCCACCCCGAGGACCGGCCGGCGGCGACGAAGGCGATCGACGACTTCCTCGAGGGGCGGTCCGGCAAGTTCGAGAGGGAGTACCGCCTCCGGCACAAGGATGGGCGCTGGGTCTGGATCGCCTCCCGCGCGGCGGCCGTGCGCGACGATGGCGGGAAGCCGAAGAGGGTCGTCGGCTCGCACTCCGACATCACGGAGAGGAAGCTCGCCGGCCTCGAGCTGAGGAAGCTCTCGCAGGCGGTCGAGAGGAGCCCGGCGGTCGTCTTCGTGACCGCGCCGGACGGGACGATCGAGTACGTGAACCCGCGCTTCGTCGAGGTGACCGGGTACGGGGCCGAGGAGGCGGTCGGGAAGAAGCCGAGCCTCCTGAAGTCCGGCTGGGTCGACGACGCCGTCTACGCCGACCTCTGGAAGACGGTCACCCGCGGCCGGGTCTGGCGCGGGGAGATGCTCAACAAGCGCAAGGACGGGGACATCTACTGGGCCTCCGTGTCGATCTCGTGCGTCAAGGACGCCTCCGGGGCGATCGCCAACTTCGTCTGCACGCAGGAGGACATCTCCGACCGCAAGCAGGCCCAGAAGGAGCTGCAGGCCTCGCGCGACGCGCTCGAGACGCAGAGCGAGGAGCTGACGGAGGCCGTGGATGCCCTGACCGCGATGCAGTCCCAGCTCGCCGCCGCCCGGGAGGCCGCGGAGGCCGCGAGCAGCGCCAAGAGCGACTTCCTGGCCCACATGAGCCACGAGATCCGGACGCCGATGAACGCCATCATCGGCCTCTCCCACCTCGCGCTCCAGACGGCCCTGACGCCGAAGCAGCGCGAGTACGTCTCGCGCGTCCACCGCTCCGCGCAGAACCTCCTCGGGATCCTGAACGACATCCTCGACGTCTCGAAGATCGAGGCGGGCCGGCTCACGCTCGAGAACGTCCCGTTCCGGCTCGCCGACGTCCTCGAGAACCTCGCGTCGGTCATCTCGCCGCGGGCCGCCGAGAAGGAGGTCGAGCTCCTCGTCACGGCGGGCCGCGACGCTCCGCAGGACCTCGTCGGCGATCCGCTGAGGCTGGGGCAGGTCCTCCTGAACCTCGCGGGGAACGCCGTGAAGTTCACGGAGAAGGGGGAGGTCGTCGTCCGTGCCGACCTGGCGGAAGAGACCGAGGACCGGGTCGTGATGCGCTTCGAGGTCAGGGACACCGGGATCGGGCTGACGCCGGAGCAGGTCAGCCGGCTCTTCCAGCCCTTCTCCCAGGCGGATGCGTCCACCACCCGCCGGTTCGGCGGGACGGGGCTCGGCCTGAGCATCTCGCGGCGGCTCGTCGAGCTGATGGGAGGGGAGATCGGCGTCGAAAGCGTGCCGGGTGAGGGGAGCGTCTTCTGGTTCACCGTGCTGCTGGGCCGGGCCGGCCGCGCCAGTCACGCCGCCGCGGCGCCGCCCGACCTGCGCGACCTGCGCGTCCTCGCCGTCGACGACAGCGACTCGGCGAGGCTCGTCGCGAACGACATGCTCCGCGCCATGGGCCTTCGCCCCTCGACCGCGGCCTCGGGCCCGGCCGCGATCGCCATGCTCGAGGCGGCCTCGGGCGAGGGCGACCCGTATCGCGCCGTCCTCATGGACTGGAAGATGCAGCCGTGGGACGGCCTGGAGACGGTGAGGCGGCTCCTCGCGGACGGCGCCGTTTCGCCGAAGCCCGTCGTCGTCATGATGACGGCGCACGGCCGGGAAGAGGTCATGCGGCCGGCCGAGGAGCTCGGCGTCAAGGGGTTCCTCCTCAAGCCCGTCAGCCCCTCGGTGCTCCTCAACACCCTGGTTCACACGATCCTGGGAGTCGAGGGAGTCCCGACGCTCGCCCCGTCGGCGAAGCGGCGCGCCAGTTCGCTGCGGGGCGCGCGGA
Source organism: uncultured Holophagales bacterium (assembly GCA_964575465.1). Lineage (GTDB taxonomy): Bacteria > Acidobacteriota > Thermoanaerobaculia > UBA5066 > UBA5066 > UBA5066. Next base: position 4,608 of record CAZNSS010000126.1, read on the forward strand.
TCCTCGTCGCCGACGACAACGAGATCAACCGGCAGGTCGCCCTCGAGCTCCTCGAGGCCGCCGGGGCGAAGGTCCTCCTCGCCACGAACGGCCGCGAGGCGGTGGAGGCGGTGCGACGCGAGCGCCCCGACCTCGTCCTGATGGACGTGCAGATGCCCGAGGTGGACGGCCTCGAGGCGACGCGCCGCCTTCGCGGTCTCCCGGAGAGCGCGAAGCTGCCCATCCTCGCGATGACGGCCCACGCTCTTTCCGAGGAGAGAGCGCGTTGCGCGGCGGCCGGGATGGACGACCACGTCACGAAGCCGGTGGACCCGGACCTCCTGATCGACACCGTCGAGAAGCACCTCGCCCGCGCCGGGTTCGTCCCCGCGGACGGCTCGTCGGAGAATGCCGGCCCGAATCCCGCCGACCCGCAGCGGGCGGCGACCCTCCCGTCCTTCGACGGTTTCGACGCAGCGGGCGCCGTGCGGCGCCTCGGGGGCAACGAGGCGCTCCTGGCCAGGCTCCTCCGCGAGTTCCTTCGCGGGTTCGGAGGGCACGCGGAGGCGATCGCGGAAGCGATGGCCCGGGGCGCCGCCGACGAGGCGAAGGGGCTCGCGCACGCCCTCAAGGGGGTCGCCGCGAACCTCTCCCTGGAGACGGTCCGTGTCGCCGCGGACGATGTCGAGGCGGAGCTCCGCAGGGGTCTCGCCGCGGAAGCGGCAGCCTGCCTGCCGGGGCTCCGTTCGGCGCTCGCTCCGGTGCTCGCGGCGCTCTCGGCGTGGGCTCGCGAAACGGACGCGGGAGCGACCGGGGGGGAGTCCCCCGGGACGTCCTTCGATCCCGGGGAGGCGGCCGCGCGGATGCGCGAGCTCGACGGACTCCTCGCCGAGGGGAACCTGCGCGCCGACGAGGTCTTCGCCGGGCTCTCCGCGCTCTGCGGGGGAGAGGCGGCCCGGGAGCGGGACGCGGTGCAGGCGGCGCTCGACGCCCTCGACTACGCCGGCGCGCGGGCGGCGCTGCCGGCGCTCGCCCGCGCGGTCGCCCTCCCGTGGGAGGATGACGGCGCATGAGCGTTTCACCGCGCCCGAAGGTCCTCGTCGTCGACGACCAGGCGGTCAACGTCCGCGCGCTCGCCGCCCTTCTCCAACCCGACGTGGAGACGCTCTTCGCGACGGACGGGATCGCCGCGCTGGCGAAGGCCCGCGATCAGTCTCCCGACCTCATCCTCCTCGACGTCGACATGCCCGGGATGGACGGCTACGAGGTCTGCCGGCGCCTCAAGGCGGACCCGGCGACGGCGGGGATCCCCGTCGTCTTCGTGACGGGCATGACGCAGGCCGAGGACGAGGAAAGGGGGCTCTCGATCGGGGCGATCGACTACGTCACGAAGCCGTTCCAGCCGGCCATCGTGAAGGTGCGGGTCAGGAACCACCTCGAGCTCAAGAGGAGCAGGGACGCCCTCGTCGAGAGCTATCGAAAGCTCGAGGCGGCGCAGGCGAGCCTCGTCCAGGCCGAGAAGATGGCCTCTCTCGGGCAGCTCGTCGCCGGCGTGGCCCACGAGATCAACACCCCGATGGGGATCGCGCTGACGGCGGCGAGCCACGTCACCGACAGGGCCCGGGAGCTCGAGGAGAAGTTCCGGCAGCGGACGATGTCGAAGAGCGACCTGGAGGGCTTCCTCGGTCTTCAGAGAGAGAGCGGCCCGATGATTCTCGGAGGCCTCTCCCGGTCCGCCGCCCTGGTCCAGAGGTTCAAGCAGATGGCGGTGGACCAGGCGCAGGACCGGCTGGCCGACGTCGACGTCCTGGATCATCTGGGGGAGTCGACGCGCCTCTGGGAGGCCGCGAACCCCGGGAGCGCCGTCCGCGTCTCGGTCTCGGCGCCGCCCGGCGTCTCGATCCAGACGTTCCCGACGGCCCTGACGCGCCTCCTCCATGCCCTCCTCGACAACGTCCGGGTGCACGCCTACCCCAACGGCTCGGAGGGGGAGGTATCCGTCACGGCGATCCCGGCGACCGGCGGCGGGGTCGTCGTGACGGTCGCGGACCGGGGCGCGGGGATCCGGCCCGACGTAGCGGGGAAGGTCTTCGACCCGTTCTTCACGACGCGGCGCGGCGACGGCTCGGTCGGCCTGGGTCTCGCGATCGCCTTCAACCTCGTCACCTCGACCCTCCGGGGCCGGATCGACGTCGCGAGCACCCCCGGCGCCGGGGCCACGTTTAGGGTTGCCCTGCCGGCCCGCGTCACGTCATTCTCCCCGTAGCGCAAGGAACACGGAGTGGGCACCGAGATTCCTCCCGACCTGGAAAGCCTCCTGCGAGAGGCGAAGGAGGACCGCGCGATCGCGCGGCTGGTGCCCGGCGTCGCGCACGACGTGAACACCTTTCTCGGGATTTCCGTCACGGCCGTGTCGCACGCCCTCGACACGGCGGTGTCCCTCCGCGCCGCGCTCGGCAGGGGCGCCCTCGCGAAGTCCCAGCTCGCGTCAGGACTTGAGTCTCTCGAGGAGGCGTCGCGCATTTCGTTCACGAACCTCGAGCGGGCCGTCCTCCTGGTACGGAGCCTCCGTCACGTGGTGGGAGCGGGCGGGACCGAGCTGCCCGACGGAATCGACCTCCGCTCGCTCATCGACGAGGTCGCGACGGGCCTGGGGGCGTCACTGAAAGCGACGCCGCTCCGGCTCGTCGTCGAAGCGCCCGAGATCCTTCCGCTCCGGACCCGTCCCGGGGCTCTCGTGAGGGTTCTCCTGAACCTGGTCCAGAACGCGGTCGTCCACGCGTTTCCCGACGGCTCCGCCGGCACCGTCACGGTCGCGGCGTCGGCCACTCCGGCCGGAGCGGTCGTCGTCGTCAGGGACGACGGCGTGGGGATGCCATCGGAGGTCGCCGCGCGGGCCTTCGAGCCGGGGTTCACGACACGGCGGGAGAGCGGCGGTACCGGCCTCGGTCTCTCGATCGTCCGCGACTCGGTCGAGCAGGCGCTCGGCGGCACGGTCGCCCTCGAGACCGCGCCGGGGACCGGGACCGTCTTCCGGCTCTTCCTCCCCGACCTCGTCTCCTGAAACGCTCGAACCACAGGCGGAGGCCCCGATGAACCAGCCCCCCGACGACGAGATCCTCTTCGCCCCCGAGGCGCCCGCCGCCGACGCCTCCGGAGCGGCCGAGCCGTGGAAGGTGCTCGTCGTCGACGACGAGGAGCAGGTCCACGCCGTCACCAAGCTCGTCCTCGGCGACTTCACCTTCGAAGGCCGCGGCCTGCAGTTCCTCGGCGCGTTCTCGGGGAAGGAGGGGGCGGACAAGCTCCGCGAGCACCCCGACGTCGCCGTCGTCCTCCTCGACGTCGTCATGGAGAGCGACCACGCGGGGCTCGACCTCGTGAGGAGAATCCGGAAGGAATTCGGCAACCGGTCGGTCCGGATCGTCCTCCGCACCGGGCAGCCCGGTCAGGCCCCGGAGAAGCAGGCCTTCGTCGGCTACGACATCAACGACTACCGCACGAAGAGCGAGCTGACGTCCGACAAGCTCTTCACCGCGATGATGGGCGCCCTCCGGAACTACGAGGACATCCACCGGATCGAGTTCCTCTTCCAGCAGGTCCAGGCCTCGCAGCTCGCGACGGTCGTGGCCCTCGCGGACCTCGCCGAATACAAGGACCAGCACACGGGAGAGCACGTCCTCCGCATCAAGGCGAGGACCGACGCGATCGCCCAGCGTCTCGCCTCCGACGGGGGACCCTACGCGGGGCAGCTCGACGGGACGTTCCTGGCGCTCGTCGGCCAGGCGAGCATCCTCCACGACGTCGGCAAGGTCGGCATCCCCGACCGGATACTGAGGAAGCCCGCGAAGCTCGATCCGGACGAGTGGGAGGTCATGAAGACCCACACGATCCTGGGCCAGAACCTCCTCGAGAAGCTCGCCGGCATGGTCCACGGCCCGAGCTTCATGTCGCTCGGGGCGCGCATCGCCGGGAGCCACCACGAGAAGTGGGACGGAACAGGCTATCCGAGGGGGCTCGCGGGCGCGGAGATCCCCCTCGAGGCGCGCATCGTGGCCGTTGCCGACGTCTTCGACGCCCTCCGGTCGGACCGGCCGTACAAGGTGGAGTGGAACGAGGAGCTGACCATCACCGAGCTGCAGGCCGGCTCCGGGACCCACTTCGACCCGGTCGTCCTCGACGCCTTCCTCGCGATCCTGCGCGACGAGGGAGACCCTCAGCCCTGACACGGTGCCTCGGCCCGCCCGCGGGCCCATGGCTCTTGCCGGCCGGAATCGAACTTCCTATCCTCGGGGAAATGCTCGCCGTCTTCGTCCTCTACATGGTCGCGACGGTCGCCATCGCCTGGTGGTACTCGCGCGGGGAGAGGACCCACAGGGAGTTCGTCCTCGGCGGTGGCCGCTTCGGCGGCACGGCGCTCGCGCTCTCGGAGCGGGCGACGGGGGAATCGGCCTGGCTCCTCCTCGGCCTGACGGGGCACGCCTACGCGGACGGCTTGAGCACGGTCTGGGTCGCGCTCGGCTGCGTCACCGGCATCCTCTTCATCTGGATGGTCATGGCGCGCCGCCTCCGCGACGAGACGGAGCGGTCGGGGGCGATGACGGTCTCGAGCCTCCTCGCGCGCCGCTTCCCGGGCGCCGAGAAGCCGATCGCCCTCC
>CAZNSS010000127.1:0-9236 GCA_964575465.1 uncultured Holophagales bacterium
GCTGCTGGAGCTGCTGCACTTCGTCGCCGTGCTGGCCCGCGCGATCCCAGACGCGCGGCTGGTGGTGCGACAGACGGCGGCGATTACGGACATCTCGGCGGGGATCCCTCAGATCTCCACGGTCAACACGCTCCCGGGCGTCTCCGACCGGCGCGCGGCCCTGCCCGACGCGGTGGAGCCGTCAGCGCCCCCCGATCCTGCGCTGCTGCGCGAGGATCCCTGGGATCTGATGGATCGCGGCGAGATCGAGCGGGCCGAGCAGCGCTTCGCCATGGGCTACGAGCTCGACCCCGCCGGACGCGACCGCGTGCGCGACATGTTCAACAGCACCGACCCGGCGACCTGCGCGCTGGGCTGCCGGCTGGCCGGGTACACGAACTGGAAGAGCTTCGTCACCACGCTGCGGCGGGCGGTGGGCCGACGAGAGGGCGCCCGAGACGTCGCGGCGGAGCGACGCGTTCCACTCGGCTCGCTCGCGAGGACGGTCGCGGCGCCGGGGCGGGCGGCCGCCTTCCTCTCCGGCGGCGACGGACGAGGCGCCGGAGAGGAGCGCGAGGGCGACGACGAGCGCGCGGGACGTGCGACCTGGAGAGAGCGGCACGAGGGACCTCCGGTGTAACGATATAGAAGTGCGGGCCCCCTTCGGGATCGTGCGGCGCCCTCTTAGACTCCTCGGGTGCTGAAGTGGCTCTTCGGGCGAAAAGCCGACGAGGATCCGAGGGGGGCTCCGCTCGGGGACGAAGCCCCCGAGACACGTCTCGGTCCCGACCCTCCTCCTCCTCCGACCCTGAACCGCCCGGGCGTGACGGTCCACCGGGCGACGGCCGCCGCGGGGCTCGACCCGGGTCCGTCGCGGCCGGGCACGTCGTTCCTCGGGGAGCTCCCGAACCTCCCGCTCGACCCGCGCCTCGCCTGGGCCGCGCTCGTCCTCTCGGGCGAGGCGCTCGGCGACGTCGTCGTCGGGTCCGGCGGAAAGCTCGGCCTGGCGGAGGGGACGTCGGTTCTCCTCGACGGGGTCGCCGCGGGCGAGGGAGGGGAAGCGACGCGCGTCGGGCGGGACGCCCTCACCGGGACCGGGATCCCGGGAATCACCGGCGTGAGGGTCCTGGCGAAAGGCCCGTCGCGCTCCGTCCTCCGCTTCGGCCCGCCCCCGGCGGCGCGGTGGGCGATCGTCGGCGTCCGGAGCGTCGCGGTCCTCGTCGGGAAGATCACGCTCGTCGACGGCGACGAGGGGCACGACGTGAGGGCCGGGGAGGTCGCCTTCGTGGCGGACCCGGCGGCGACGCTCTACATCCAGGCGGGGAACGACGCGGCGGTGGCGGTCGGCTTCGCCTCGGCCGAGGTCCTCGTCCGCCTCGGCTGACGGCGCCCTCCTCTCAGTGCGCGAGGAGCGGGGCTGAGTAGGGCCTGCCGAGGAGGGCCGTGAGGGCGTCCGCGCTGGAGCGGAACGCGAGCTCGAGGCCGTCGATCTCCTCCGGCGTGAACCACCCCACCTCGAGCGTCTCGTCGGCGGGGTACGGCTCCGGGCTCCCCGGGAGGAGCGTCGCGCGGTAGACGGCGACGATGACGGGACGGCCGGGGTACGAGTAGACGCCGACGAGTCCGGCGATCTCGGCGACCGCGCCGCACTCCTCGCGCGTCTCCCGGAGGGCCGCCGCCTCGAGCGTCTCGCCCCGGTCGACGTGCCCGCCGGGGAAGACCCACTTGCCGTAGCCCGGCTCGATGGCGCGCTTCACGAGGAGGACGCGGTCGTCCCGCACGACGAGGCACCCCGCGGCGACCTTGGGGTCGATCCAGTGGACGGCGCCGCAAGACGGGCAGACGGGGACCGTCGACTCGTGGTGCGCGCCGACGACCCGTTCCTCGAGCGGCTGGCTGCACTGCGTGCAGAAGCGGGGGCGTGCGTACACGGGCCGAGCCTACCTCGATCCGCCCGGGTTCTTTCAGTCCCCCGCTACAGCAGCCGGACGCTCCCGTCGCGCCCGAGCCTCACCGCGCCGAGCCTCTCGGCCGCGATCGCCGCCGACATCGCGACGGCGAGCGTCCCCTGCCCGGGGAAGGTGGTGTCGCCGACGAGGTGGAGGCCCCGGGCGCCGAGCGTCGCGTCGAGGGCGCGGAGGCCGAAGTTCGCACGCGTCATCCTCACGCCGCCGACGCTCCCCCCGCCCCGCCGCGTGTAGCGCCGGAAGGTCCGCGGCGTCCCGAGGTCCTCGTGGACGATCGCCGACGCGAGGCCGGGGACCTCGCGCTCGAGCGCCGAGCGGAGGAGGAGGCGAAGCTCCTCCTTCTTCGCGCGGTAGGCCTCGCCCCGCAGGCCCTCCCACGCCGCGGGCTCGACGTGCGTCGAGACGGAGAGCGTCTGTCCTCCCGGCGGGGCGGCCGGGTCCCCGGGAGGGGAAAAGGAGAGAAAGAGGGAGGAGCCGTCGCCGGGGCGCCCGTCGAGCCGCGTCGCGACGAGCCGGTGGAGGCGGCGCGGATCGCGGTTGACGACCCGCGAGAGGCCGAGGTTGAGGACGCCGGCGCCCCATCCCTCGCCGATGCGCTCCCCTTCGCTCTCGGCCCGCGCGCGAGCCGGGCTTCCCGGGTCGAGGAGGCGCGCGACGTCGTGGACGGGGAGGTTCGGGAGGACCGACCGCGCGAAGAGCTCCTCTCCCGAGGCGGTCCTCACGACCCACCGGTCCGCGGAGGGGGCGATACGGGTGACGGGCGTGCGGGTGCGGATCTCGCCCCCGGCGCGGACGACGGCCGCCGCGAGCGCGTCGGAGAAAGCGCGCATCCCGCCGCGGGCCCGGGAGACGCCCCGGCGGAAGAGGTCGATGCCGAGGGCGCCGTTCCACCAGGGCGCGTCCGAGGCGGGGGACTGGACGGAGACGAGGAGCGCGAGATCGAGGAAGGTGCGGAACGCGGGATCCACCGGTGCGCCCTCGAGCGAGAGGACGTCGGCGACGGTCTTCCCGAGCGACGGCAGGAGCGGGAGGAGGCGGGGGGAGGCGAGGCGGAGGTTCCGGGCGGCGTCGCGCGGCGAGAGGAGGGGGAGGACGGGCCAGGCGCGGCTCGCCTTCCAGAGGAGCGAGGCGTCCCGCCGGAGGCGCGAGAGGAACGGCGACGCGCCGGCGAAGAGCCGGGAGGTCTCGTCCTCCCACCCGCGCGTGTCGCGTCCGTGGAGGAAGGAGAGGCCCGGGAGGCGGACGTCGACGCCGTCGACCGGCTCGAGGAGGAAGTCGGTGCCGGGACGAAGGCCGAGCGCCCCGGCGAGGGCGTCGAGAGGGTCGCCCGGGTCGAAGCCGACGAGCGTGGTCGCGCCGGCGTCGAACGTGAAGCCGTCGGACTCGTAGTAGCCCGCGCACCCTCCCGGCGTTTCGTGCGCCTCGAGGAGGAGGACGCTCCGGCCCGCCCGCGCGAGGAGGCCGGCGGCGACGAGGCCGCCGATCCCGGCCCCGACGACGATGGCGTCTCGACCTGTGCGCTCCGTCACACCCACCCTACGAGGTCCGCCGCCCGGCGGGTTGGCACTCCTTGACCTGAGTTCGGGGGGTGACGAGAATACGCGGCCCGTATGGTGTGCCCGGAGGACCATGGATGAGCAGGCATTGGACGCAGGACGAGATCCGCTGGCTGCGCGCCAACTTGGGGAGAATGGACCTCCAGAGCGCCTCGCGCGCCCTCGGGGTGCCGCTCGTGGAGATCGAGAAGAAGGTCCGCGAGCTGCAGGCCGAGTCGGCGGAGGCCGCCGGGGCGCTGCGGAAGGCGCCGGCGACCCACAAGGAAGCGGCCCGCGAGCTCTCGCACGCACGGAAGGTCTTCGAGAAGGGGATGGAGCACCTCCACCGCCGCGAGATGGAAGCGGCGGCCACGTGTTTCGCCGAGGTCGTCGAGCTCCACCCCGACGAGCGTGAGCTCGTCGACCGGGCCCGGACCTTCCTCGCCGTTTCCCGGAACGGGAAGAAGGACCGCGAGAAGCCGCTGCGCGAAGCGGTGGAGATCTACCACGCCGCCGTTTTCGAGAAGAACCGCGGGAACTGCGCGAAGGCGCTGGAGCTCGTCCGGTCGGTGAACGGCCAGGGCGACCCCGACGGGCGCCTGGCGTACCTCGCCGCCTGCTGCCTCGCCCTCACCGGCCAGCCGGCCGACGCGATCGCGAGCCTCCGGGCGGCGGTCGGGGCCTCCGACCAGAACCGGATCCAGGCCCGCCTGGAGACCGATCTCGCCTCCCTCCGCTCCGACCCGCTCTTCGACACGCTCGTCGGGAGGGGTTGAGCCGTGCCCGTCCCCGTGACGGTCGTCCTCCTCGCCGCGGGGCGGGGGGTGCGGATGCGGTCCGCGCGGGCGAAGGTGCTCCACGAGGCGGCGGGGCGGGCGCTCGTCGACCACGTCGTCGGCACGGCTCGGACCTTTCTCGAGGGGCGGCCCGGCTCCAGGCTCGTCGTCGTCGCGGGTGCCGGGCGGGAGGATCTGATCCCGCATCTCGCGAGGACGACGCCCGAGGCCGTCGTCGTCGTCCAGGACCCGCCGCGCGGGACGGGCGACGCCGTGCGCGTCGCGCTCCCCGCCCTCGGCGAGGCGGCGCGCGTCGTCGTCCTCGCAGGGGACGTCCCGCTCCTCGGGGCGGAGGCCCTCGGGAGGCTCGAGGGAGCGCTCGACGCCGACCCCGGCGCGGGGATCGCCGTCCTGACGGCGCGCCTCGCCGACGCCGGCTCCTACGGCCGCGTCGTGAGGGACGGGAGCGGCCGCTTCGCGCGGATCGTCGAGGCGAGGGACGCGACGCCGGAAGAACGGACGATCGGCGAGATCAACTCGGGGATCTACGCGTTCGAGCGGTCCGTTCTCGAGCGCGAGCTGCCGCGCCTCAGGAACGACAACGCCCAGGGGGAGTACTACCTCACCGACGTCCTCGGCCTCGCCGTCGAGGACGGGATCGGGGTCGTCGCGATCCCGGTCGACGACCCGTCCGAGGTCGTCGGCGTCAACTCGCGGGCCGAGCTCGCCGAGGTCGACTCCCACCTGCGTCTCCGTGCCGCGCGCGCCGCGATGGCGGCGGGGGCGACGCTGATCCGCCCCGAGACGATCACGCTCGACGAGGGGGTGACGTTCGGGCCCGACGCGGTCGTCGAGCCGTTCGTGACGATCACGGGGGCCTCGTCGGTCGGCGCCGGCTCGCGGATCGGGCAGGGGTGCGTCGTCGATTCCTCGACGATCGGCGCGGGCGTCGTCGTCCGGCCCTACTGCGTCATCGAGAAGGCCGTCGTCGGCGACGGCGCCGTCGTCGGACCGTTCGCCCGGCTCCGCGAGGGGACCGACCTCGGCCCCGCGGTCCACGTCGGGAACTTCGTCGAGACGAAGAAGGCGCGCCTCGCGAGGGGGGCCAAGGCGAACCACCTCACCTACCTCGGCGACTGCTCGGTCGGCGAGAGGACGAACGTCGGGGCGGGCGTCATCACCTGCAACTACGACGGCTACGGCAAGCACTTCACCGAGATCGGGGCAGGCGTCTTCGTCGGCTCCGACGTCCAGCTCGTCGCCCCGGTGACGGTGGGCGACGGCGCGGTCGTCGGCGCCGGGTCGACGATCACGAAGGACGTCCCGGCGGACGCCCTCGCCACCTCCCGCGTTCCGCAGAAGACGATCGAGGGGGGCGGCGCCCGCTACCGGGAGCGGAGGACCGCCGCGAAGGCGGCGAAGGAGTAGCGCGATGTGCGGCATCGTCGGGTACGTCGGGCCTCGCGAGGCGACCCCGATCCTCATCGACGGCCTGAAGCGCCTCGAGTACCGCGGCTACGACTCGGCCGGCATCGCCGTCCTCGGGGAGGACGGACTCGTCCGCGTGCTGCGAAGCAAGGGGAAGCTCGGCAACCTGACCTCGCGCCTCGAGGCGGGGACGCCCGCCGGGCACACCGGCATCGGCCACACCCGCTGGGCGACGCACGGCCGCCCGTCCGAGGAGAACGCCCACCCCCACCGCGACGCCTCCGGGCGCGTCGTCGTCATCCACAACGGGATCATCGAGAACTTCCTCCCGATCAAGAAGGAGCTCCTCGCGCGCGGCGTCCCCTTCACGTCGGAGACCGACTCGGAGGTCATCGCCCAGGCGATCGGCGCGGCGCGAGCCGACGCGCCGGCAAGGCCGTTCGGCGAGGTGGTTCGGACGGTCCTCTCGGGGATGACCGGGATGTACGCCGTCGTCGTCCTCTCGGCCGACGAGCCGCACGTCCTCTACGTCGCCAAGAACGGGCCTCCGATCGTCCTCGGCCTCGGCGAGGGGGAGAACCTCGTCGCCTCCGACGCGACGGCGCTGCTGCCGCACACGAGGGACCTCGTCTTCCTCGAGGACGGCGACTTCGCCCGGATGACGGCCGCCTCGGCCGAGGTGACCGGCCTCGACGGGGCCACGAGGAGCCGCCCCGCGCGGCGTGTCCCGTGGGACGCCGTCGCCGCCGAAAAGGGGGGCTATCCCCACTTCATGGCGAAGGAGATCGCCGAGCAGCCGACGGTCGTCGTCGAGACGGTGGGACACAAGCTCTCCCTCGAGACGGGCCGCTTCAGCGAGGACGCCATGGGGGTCTCGCCGAAGCTCCTCTCGGAGGTCGACCGGGTCGTCGTGGTCGCCTGCGGGACGAGCTGGCACGCCGGTCTCGTCGGGAAATTCCTCGTCGAGGAGGTCGCCCGGGTCCCGGTCGAGGTCGACTACTCCTCGGAGTTCCGCTACCGGAAGAACCTCGTCGGGCCGCGGACGCTCGTCCTCGGGATCTCGCAGTCGGGCGAGACGGCCGACACCGTCGCGGCGCTGACCGACGCGAAACGGGCGGGCGCCCCGACGGTGGGCGTCGTGAACGTCCCCGGCTCGGCGATCGCGCGGCTCGTCGACGGCGTCCTCGCGACGCACGCGGGACCGGAGATCGGCGTCGCCTCGACGAAGGCCTTCACGACGCAGCTCGTGGCCCTCGCCCTCCTCGCGTACTACGCCCGCGAGGCGCGCGGCCTCGGGAGCCTCGAGCCGGGGGACCCGTTCCTCCTGGGCCTCGCCCACCTTCCGGTCGCGATGCAGCAGGCCCTGGCCCTCGAGCCGAGGATCGAGAAGCTCTCCCGGACCCTCGCCCACGCCCGCGACGTCCTCTTCCTCGGCCGCGGGGCGCAGTACCCCGTGGCCCTCGAGGGGGCGCTCAAGCTGAAGGAGATCTCCTACATCCACGCCGAGGGGTACCCGGCGGGGGAGATGAAGCACGGCCCGATCGCCCTCATCGACGGCGAGCTGCCGGTCGTCGCCCTCGCCCCGAAGGACGCGCTCTACGACAAGGTCGCCTCGAACCTCCGGGAGGTGAAGGCGCGGGACGGGAAGCTCATCGCCCTCGTCTCGCCCGGCGACGAGGACGTCTCCACCTTCGCCGACGAGGTCCTCGAGGTCCCGCTCGTCCACCCGGCGCTCCAGCCGATCGTCTCCGTCCTCCCGCTCCAGCTCCTCGCGTACCACGTCGCGCGGCGGCGGGGGTGCGACGTCGACCAGCCGAGGAACCTCGCGAAGTCGGTCACGGTGGAATAGGGCGCGGTCGGCTATCCTCCGCCTCCCTTGAACGTTCGCGAACAGGACCTCCTCGAAGGCCTCAACCCGGAGCAGGCCGCCGCCGTCTCGGCCGGCCCGGGCCCCCTCCTCGTCCTCGCCGGCGCCGGCTCGGGCAAGACCCGCGTCCTGACCCGCCGGATGGCGTGGCTCATGGCGCACGGCACCCCCGAGGAGGCGATCGTCGCCCTCACCTTCACGAACAAGGCCGCGGGGGAGATGAAGGAGCGCGTCGCGCACCTCCTCGGCTCGCGCCGCCCGCGCTCGTTCGTCGGGACGTTCCACTCCTTCGGCGTGAGGCTCCTCCGGCGCTTCGCGGCGGAGGCCGGGCTGACGCCGGGGTTCGTCGTCTTCGACGCCGACGACCAGCTCGCCGTCTTCAAGCAGGCGCTGAAGGCCGCCGGGATCTCCGACAAGGCGCTCACGCCGAAGTCGGTCGCCTCGAAGATCTCCCGGGCCCGGAACGCCGGCTGGAGCCGGGAGGAGTACCCCCGCCGCTTCGGCGACTTCGTGGGGACGCACCTCGCCGAGCTCCACGCGAAGTACGAGAAGGAGCTGAAGAAGGCAAACGCCGTCGACTTCGACGACCTCCTCGCGAAGACGGCGAAGCTCCTCTCGGGGAACGCGGAGGTCCTCGCCCTCCTCCGCAGGAGCGTCACGCAGCTCCTCGTCGACGAATACCAGGACACGAACGGAGCACAGGACGAGATCGTGAAGCTCCTCGCGGGGGAGACGAAGAACGTCTTCGCCGTCGGCGACGAGGACCAGTCGATCTACCGCTGGCGGGGAGCCGACGTCTCGAACATCCTCGAGTTCACCCGCCACTTCCCGGAGGCGAGGACGATCCGCCTCGAGCGGAACTACCGCTCGACGGCGCCGATCCTCGAGGCGGCGGGCGCCGTCGTCGCCGAGAACCGGCGCCGGCTCGGGAAGACGCTCCGGGCGACGAAGGGAGGCGGCGAGCCGGTGACCCTCCTCGTCCTCCCCGAGGAGCGGGACGAGGCGCGCGAGGTCGTGGAACGGATCTCGCGCCTGAAGTCGATCAAGCCCGGGGCCGAGGTCGCCGTCCTGTTCCGGACGAACGCGCAGTCGCGCCCGTTCGAGGACGAGCTCGTGAGGAATCGCCTCCCGTACCTCCTCGTCGGCGGGACGCGCTTCTACGAGCGGGCCGAGGTGAAGGACGCGCTCGCCTACCTGCGCCTCCTCCGGAACCCCGACGACGACGTCTCCTTCCGCCGGGTCGTGAACGTCCCGGCGCGCGGCGTCGGCGCGACGACGCTCGAGGGGCTCTCCGCCGCGGCCGCCGCGCGGGAGGCCTCCCTGTTCGCCGTCCTCTCTTCGCTCCCCGACGGGCTCACGGAGCGCGCGAAGAAGGCGCTCGTCGAGTTCCGCGACCTCGTCGCCTCCCTCCGCGAGACTTTCGCGACCGAGGAGACGGGGGCCGGGGCCGCCGTCGCCGCGGTCCTCTCGGGGACGGGCCTCCTCGCGCTCTACGAGAGCTCCGACGACCCGCAGGACCAGGCGCGGCGCGAGAACCTCGACCAGCTCCTCGCCGCGGCGCGCGAGCACGAGCGTTCGGGGACGGAGGACGAGGGCGATCGCTCGCTCGCGGGCTTCCTCGACGCCGTGACCCTCCGCTCCGACGCGGACGACGTCGACGAGCGGAAGGGGATCGTCCTGATGA
>CAZNSS010000128.1:0-9214 GCA_964575465.1 uncultured Holophagales bacterium
CTCGTCGAAGACGATCCGGACCTTCTGCGGTCCGGGCACGGCCGCCTGCCAGCCGTTCCCCGCCCCGGGGACGAGCGCGGCCTCGATCGGGCGGTCGAGGTCCTCGGAAGTGATCTCGACGCGGGCGAGCCGGTCCAGGTCGAGGAAGAGCTCGCTGTCGGCGGTCGCCGCGGGCTCCGGTCCGATGACACTCTTGCGCATCTCGTCTCCCCTTCCTGCCGCGCGGCTTCCCGAAAAGTATAGAGCCCTCCGCGTGGTCGGCCTCCGCCGCATCGAATAGACTGAATGATCGGTTCTGGCCGGCGCGGGCACGCCACCGGCCCCGTGCGGTCGCCCGCTGCCGAGAAGGGAAAGCCGTGATCGACGAAACGCTGACGATGATCCCCGGACCGACCCCGGTCCACTCCCGCATCCTCGACGCCCTCGCGCGCCCCACCGTCTCGCACGTCTTCCCCGCGTTCGTCGAGACGTTCCGGAAGGCGCTCGCCGACTTCCGCGCGCTCGGCCAGAGCGAGAGCGCGCAGCCGCTCATCGTCGCCGGCGGCGGGACGCTCTCCATGGAGATCGCCCTCGTCAACCTCGTGGCGCCGGGCGAGCGCCTCCTCGTCGTCTCCCAGGGCTATTTCGGCGACCGCTGGGGCGACCTCGCCGCCGCGTTCGGCATCCCGTGCGACGTCCTCCGATCGGAGTGGGGAAAGGCCGTCGCCCCCGAGGCGCTCGCCGAAAAGCTCGCCGCCGGGAAGTACGCCGCCGTCACGGTCACCCACGTCGACACGTCGACCGGCACCTGCGCCCCCGTCGAGGCCTACGTCGACCTCCTCCGCGGCCGCGACGAGCTCGTCATCCTCGACGGCGTCTGCGCGACGGGCGGTGTCGACGAGCCGTTCGACCGCTGGGGGATCGACGTCCTCCTCACCGGCGCCCAGAAGGCGATCGGGGCCCCTCCGGGACTCGCGCTCGACCTCTTCTCCCCCCGCGCGGTCGCGCGGCGCCGCTCGCGCGCCTCGGTTCCGGCCTACTACGCCGACCTCCTCCGCTGGCTCCCGGTCATGGAGGACCCGTCGAAGTACTTCGCGACGCCGTGCGTCAACGAGATCGTCGCCTTCGCCGAAGCGCTCCGCATCGTCCACGAAGAGGGGCTCCCGGCCCGCTTCGCGCGGCACGCGCGGAACGCCCGCGCCATCCGCGCCGGTCTCTCGGCCCTCGGCCTCCCGCTCTTCACCGACGAGTCGGCCCTCGCCGACACTCTCTCCGTCGTCCGCTACCCCGACGGCGTCGAGGACGTCCCCTTCCGCAAGCAGATGGCCTCGCGCGGGGTCGTCATCGCCGGCTGCCTCGGCCCCATCGCCGGGAAGGCGTTCCGCCTCGGGCACATGGGGAACATCGGCGCGGGCGAGGTCGTGACGGTGCTGAAGGCCGCGGGCGAGAGCCTCCAGGCCCTCGGCGGCAAGATCGACCCGGCCGCGGGCATCGCCGCGGCGGCCCCGTTCCTCGCCGGGAGCTGACGTCGCGACCCGGCGCGAAGGCGGCGGGACGGAACTCCATCCCGCCGCCCTTCAACGGCGTTACAGGGAGAAGTCCTTCGGGATGACGACGATGTAGTCGTCGCTCCCGGTGATCGACGCCGTCTTCAGGCCTCGCCGTTCGTCCTCGGCGCGGTCATAGCCGATCGAGGTGTTCTCCGAGAGCTGGACGTTCTTGTCGATGATCGCGTTCCGCACACGGCATCGCCGGCCGATGCTCGTCTCGGTGAGGATGCCGCCGCGGATCGCCCCACCGAGGAGGACCGACCTCTCGATCATCGCCCAGCTGTGGACGTAGACCCCGCTGCCGAGGACCGACTCGCGCACCGTGGCGCCGCTCACGATGACTCCGTCGGCGACGATCGAGTTGACCGCAACCCCGGTGCGGCCGGGTATCTCGTGGACGAATTTCGCGGGCGGGAAGTGCCCGGGGGCCGAGAAGAGCGGGAACTGCTCGCCGTAGACGTTGAACCTCGGGTGCGGCTGGACGAGGTCGAGGTTGGCGAGCCAGTACTGCTCGAGCGTGCCGACGTCGCGCCAGTAGTCGGAATCGCTCGCCCTCGGAACGAGCTCCTTCCTCCGCAATCCCTCGTACTTGACGAACTCCCACTCGGGGATGTCGTTGCGCCGCGTGAAGTCGTAGGCGAAGACCGGTGTCCCCTGCCGGATGAGCATCGGGATGACGTCCTTGCCGAAGTCGAGGAGGTCGTTCTCGAGAGCTCCCCTGAGGACGTCGGCCTCGAAGAGGTAGATCCCCATCGAGGCGAGGCAGTCGGACGTTCCGGGGATCGTCTTCGGCTCCGCCGGCTTCTCCTCGAACCCGACGATCCGTCCCTCCTCGTCCACCTCCATCACGCCGAAGTTCCCGGCGGCTTCCTCGGCCGGCAGCCGCACGCAGGCCACCGTGAGGCCGGCGCGCCTCTCGTCGTGAAAGGCCCTGAGGAGCCGGTAGTCCATCTTGTAGACGTGGTCGCCCGAGAGGATGAGGACGAGGCGCGGGCGCTTGTTCTCCACGAAGTTCGCGTTCTGGCGGATCGCGTCGGCCGTCCCCTGGTACCAGCTGCTGCCGCGCTGCTGCTGGGCGGGGACCTCGTCGATGAACTGGTCGAGGCGCGAGCTGAACATGTTCCAGCCCGTCTTGAGGTGGTTGGACAGCGAGTAGGACTTGTACTGCGTGAGGACGAAGATCCGACGAAGCCCCGAGTTGACGCAGTTCGAGAGGGTGAAGTCGATGATCCGGAAGATGCCGCCGAAGGGAACCGCCGGTTTCGCCCGAACGTCGGTCAGCGGCCGCAGGCGCTCCCCCTGCCCACCCGCCATGACGAATGTCAGTGTGTCGTCCATGCTGCTCTCCTCTCGCGGCAGTGCCCCCCGCGAGCCCGACTGGAAGAGCTTAGCGCCAGAAGGACGACGTGTCGGGGCGATAATTCGCCGGCTCCGCGGGAAAGGACCTCAGGATGGGAACGCCCGACCGCCACGCAGCCGCCCGCCCCGCCACGGCGCGGCTCTCCGGATCGCCCGCTCTCACCGCGGCGCTCCTCGCCCTCTCCGTCCTCGCCGCGGCGTGCGGCTCCACCGCTCCGGGCGCCGGGCCCCGGGATGAGGCGAAGGTCGTCCTCGGACCGTACGTCGGGGACGTCGGCGCGGACCGGTTCCTCATCCTCTGGGAAACTTCGTCTCCCGTCCCGACGCGCCTCCGGTGGGGCACGTCGAAGGACTGCTCCAGTCTCGTCGAGGACGCGGAACCGGCGACGCGCCACGAGGCGCTCGTGAGGGGACTTCGGCCGGGCATCGCCTACTGGTACCGGCTCGAGGACGGCGCAGGAACCGGGGAGCCGGTTCCGGTCCGCACGCGGCCAGACCCCGTCCGGAGCGTGAGGGTGGCGATCGTCGGGGACACGCACAGCACGTCCGGCGTCCACGCGCGCATCGTCCGCGAGATCGCCGCGGAGGCCCCCGACTTCCTGCTCCACACCGGAGACCTCTCTCTGCGCAGGGGCAAGCACGAAGGGGGCGACGAGAAGGACTTCTTCCGCGTCGAGGCGCCCCTCCTCCGGTCGGTCCCGGTCTTTCCGGTACTCGGGAACCACGACGGCGGCGGGTCCCGCTTCGTGGACCTCTTCGTCCGCCCGCGCGACGCCGGGGACGAGCCCTACTACCTCGTCCGCTGGGGACCGCTGGCTCTCGTCGTGCTCGACACGAACCAGCCGTTCGACGCCAGGAGCGACCAGGGGCTCTGGCTCGCCGGGACGCTCCAGGCCCTCGACGGCGACCCCGCGGTCCTCTTCCGGATCGTCGCGATGCACTGGGGGCCGTACGACTCCGGCTCGGGGCACGGCCCGAACGCCGAGGCGCGCTACTCCCTCGAGCCGCTCTTCACGCGCCACGGCGTCGACGTCGTCTTCTCCGGGCACGACCACGTCTTCGAACGGAGCACGGTGAACGGCGTCCGCTACGTCATGACCGGAGGAGGAGGAGGAGGAGGCAGCAAGCCTCACCAGGTCCTCGGGGGACCGTGGTCGGAGGTCTCCTCGTCGTCGCCCCACCACGGCCTCCTCGAGATCGACGGCCGGACCCTCCGCTTCACGGCACGGGAGGCGAAGAGCGGGCGGGTCCTCGACGAGTTCCTCATCGAAAAGGTGCCGATGCCGCGGCGCGTCCTCTCTCCTTCGCCCGCCGGGCGATGCGAATCTCAGGAGTCCCGACACCGTTGGCCACCGGGCGCCGGATTCCCGACGACCCGTTCGCCAGCAGTCCCTTGAAATCGAAAGACCCCGGAACGCTCGACGTGGTCGCACTCCTCATCGCCCTCACCGTCATCGTCGCTTTCGCCATCGACCGCTTCGTCCTCGCCCCCCAGCGGCAGTCGGCCGAAACCGCGTCGCCCCTGCCGATCGTGGCAGTGAAGGCGCCCAGCCTCCCCGGGACGTGCACAGGCGCCGTCGCCTCCCGCTTCCTCCGCGACGCGCTCCACCGCCTCACCGACGAGGGATGGGAGGACTTCGCCCGCGAGCTCGTGAACCTCGACGCCGAGACCTCCAAGGCCTGACACGCCCTCCCGGGAGACCCGATCCAGGGCTCTCCGGCTTCGGGGAGCCCCCCCGAACGCCGGTCGTTGGCGATTGCCAGCCCGGATCGCGCTCCCTATCCTCGAGGACTCTCGATGTTCACCCCTCTCCAGCTCCTCCTCTCCGGGACGGCCGCGATCGGCGCCGGGGCCGTCAACGCCCTTGCCGGGGGCGGCACCCTGATCACCTTCCCGATGCTGGTCGCCCTCGGCGTGCCGGCCGTCGCCTCGAACGTGACGAATACGGTCGCGCTCTGCCCCGGCTATCTCGGCGGGACGCTCGCCCAGCGGGACGACCTGCGAGGGCAGAGGAAGCGCCTCTGGCTGGTCCTTCCCGCGGCCGTCGTCGGCGGCGTCCTCGGCGGGTTCCTCCTCCTTCACACCGGCGAGAAGCTCTTCAGGAGCCTCATCCCGTGGCTGATCCTCCTCGCCTCGGCCCTCCTCGCGATCCAGGAGCCCGTCCGCGCCTGGCTGACGCGCCGGATGGGCGTCGACCACGCGGGCGGGGGCCTCGAGAAGTGGACGTGGCTCCCGGTAGGGCTCGCCTCGGTCTACGGCGGCTACTTCGGCGCGGGCCTGAGCGTGATCGTCCTCTCCGCGCTCGGGCTGACCGTGCACGACTCCCTCACGCGCCTCAACGCCCTGAAGCAGGCGGTGGCGTTCGCGGTCAACGTCGCGGCGGCCGTCTTCTTCGTCTTCTCGGGCCAGGTCGTCTGGCCGATGGCGCTCGTGATGGCCGTCGGCGCGCTCTTCGGAGGGACGCTCGGCGGAAAGCTCGCGGGGAAGGTCAAGCCCTCGACGCTCCGCCGGGTCGTCGTCACGATCGGCGTCCTCGTCTCGCTCGTCTATTTCGTCCGCGGTTAGGCCCCGTTTCGGCTTTCTCACGCCTGATTCCGGGGCGGGTCGGACGGGCTCGCGGGAGGGCCCGCGCGACGGCGGGCAGGCACCGCGATCCGCGACTACACTACGCCGGCGGTGCACACGGATTCGACTCAAGGATCTCGCGAGGGGGCTAACGTGATCGTCGTCACCGGCGGCGCAGGGTTCATCGGCGCCAATTTCGTACTCGACTGGCTGAGCGACGTCGGCACGCCGGTCCTGAACCTCGACAAGCTCACGTACGCCGGCAACATCGAGAACCTCGCCTCCCTCGACGGGGACGAGCGCCACGTCTTCGTGCGCGGCGACGTCTGCGACCGGGACCTCCTCGACCGCCTCCTCGCCGAGCACCGCCCGAGGGCCGTCGTCCACTTCGCCGCCGAGTCGCACGTGGACCGGTCCATCCACGGGCCCGCCGAGTTCGTCCGCACGAACGTCGAGGGGACTTTCGCCCTCCTCGAGGCCGTCCGGGCCTGGTGGGGCGGCCTCGACGGTCCGGCGAGGGAAGGGTTCCGCTTCCTGCACGTCTCGACGGACGAGGTCTACGGCTCGCTCGGGCCCGGCGACCCTCCGTTCACCGAGACGAACCCCTACCAGCCCAACAGCCCCTACTCGGCGACGAAGGCCGCCTCGGACCACCTCGTGCGGGCCTACCACCACACCTACGGCCTGCCGACTCTGACGACGAACTGCTCGAACAACTACGGCCCCTACCAGTTTCCCGAAAAGCTGATCCCGCTCGTCGTCGCGAACGCCCTCGCCGGCAAGCCCCTCCCGATCTACGGCGACGGCATGAACGTGCGCGACTGGCTCTACGTCGGGGACCACTGCGCGGCGATCCGCCGCGTCCTCGCCGAAGGGCGCGTCGGGGAGACCTACAACATCGGCGGCTGGAACGAGATGCCCAACCTGACCATCGTCCGGACGATCTGTCGCCTCCTGGACGAGATCGCGCCGGACGCCGCCGGGCCCCGGGAGAGGCTCCTCACCTTCGTCAGGGACCGCCCCGGCCACGACCGCCGCTACGCGATCGACGCGCGGAAGATCGAGCGCGAGCTCGGCTGGCGGCCCGCGGAGACGTTCGAGTCGGGGATCCGGAAGACGGTCCGCTGGTATCTCGACCACCAGGACTGGGTCGGGAGGGTGCAGAGCGGGGCCTACCGGGAGTGGGTCGCAAAGAACTACGAAGAGCGCTGAGACAGATGCGAATCCTCCTGATCGGGAAGGGCGGCCAGGTCGGCTTCGAGCTGCGGCGGGCCCTCGCCCCCCTGGGCGAGGTGGTCGCCGTCGACTACCCCGACTGCGACCTCGCGGACCCCGCCTCGATCCGACGCACCGTCGAGGAAGCCCGCCCCGGGGTCGTGGTCAACGCGGCGGCCTACACCGCGGTCGACAAGGCCGAATCCGAGACGGAGCGCGCCCGCGCGATCAACGCCGTCGCCCCCGGGGTCGTCGGCGAGGCCGCGCGCCGCCTCGGGGCCCGCGTCGTCCACTACTCGACCGACTACGTCTTCGACGGCACGAAGACCGGGGCTTACGAGGAGGGCGACCCGACTTCCCCCGTGAGCGTCTACGGGGCCACGAAGAGGGACGGTGAGGAAGCCCTCGCGGCGAGCGGCGCGGAGTACCTCACCTTCCGGACGAGCTGGGTCTTCGGCGCCGTCGGGCAGAACTTCGTGAAGACGATCCTCCGTCTCGCGGCGGAGCGGGAGAGCCTCGACGTCGTCTCGGACCAGGTCGGAGCGCCGACTTCGGCCTCGCTCCTCGCGGACGTCACGGCGCAGGTCCTGGGCCGGCTCGTCGCCCGGCCGGCGGGGGAGGTCCCCCCGGGCCTCTACCACCTCGTCGCCGCCGGCGAGACGTCGTGGCACGGGTTCGCCCGGGCGATCGTCCGCGGTGCGCTCGCCCGCGGCCGGGCGCTCCGGCTCTCGCCCGAGGCCATCCGCCCCATCGCGACCGCCGCCTATCCGCTGCCGGCGAAGCGCCCGGCGAACTCCCGGCTCGACACGACCCGCCTGGGGCGGACCTTCGGGCTCGTCCTCCCCACGTGGGAGTCCGGGCTCGACCACGTTCTCGACCAGATCGCCTGAGCCGGCGCCGCGCCCGGCCCGGCGAAAGGAAAGGTTGCCCCGATGCAGAAGGTGTCGACCCCGATCGACGGCGTCCTGATCCTCGAGCCGCGGGTCTTCGGCGACGAGCGCGGCTTCTTCTTCGAGAGCTTCAACGCCCGGCTCTTCGAGGAGCTGACGGGCCGCCGCGGGGACTTCGTGCAGGACAACCACTCCCGCTCGGCGAAGGGGGTCCTGCGCGGGCTGCACTACCAGATCCGCCAGCCGCAGGGCAAGCTCGTACGCGTCGTCGTCGGCGAGGTCTACGACGTCGCCGTCGACCTTCGACGGTCCTCGCCGACGTTCGGGAAGAGCTTCGGCCACCGACTCTCCGCGGAGAACAAGCTCCAGCTCTGGATCCCTCCCGGCTTCGCCCACGGCTTCGTCGTCCTCTCGGAGTCGGCCGACTTCCTCTACAAGACGACCGACTACTGGGCTCCCGCGTACGAGCGCTGCATCGCCTGGAACGACCCGGACCTCGCGATCGACTGGCCGCTGGAAGGAACGCCCGCCGTCTCGGGCAAGGACGCGGCCGGGGTCGCCTTCCGCGACGCCGAAGTCTTCGCCTGACGCTCCGGGCCCGTCGGCGAGCCCGGGATGCCCGTCTCCGGGAGGCCCGCGGGACCGTGACACGACCGTGACCTGAGGTGCCGATCCTGTCCCGGCGGACGGGCCGCGGCGATCACGTGCCGCGGCCCGCCCGAGATCGGAGGCACCACCATGTCCAGCGGCACCGCCGGGAAACCGCGCCGCATCCTGCTCTCCGGGGTCTTCGGCCCCTTCGGCGTCGACGACGCCTGGGGCCGCAAAGAGAACATCATGGAGCTCTTCCACAACCAGGTCACGAAGGCCCAGGGGGCGGCGTCGTTCCGGTTCCACCACCGCTCGTTCGGCCTCTACTTCCTCGCCGCCAACGTCGACGCCGACGTCACCGTCCTCGACTTCCCGAGCCGCGAGCGGTTCGTCGAGGAGCTGCGCCGAGGCTACGACCTCGTCGGGATCTCCTTCATCGCGCCGAACTTCGCGAAGGCGAGGGAGATGGCGCGCCTCGTGCGCCTGCATGCCCCGGGCGCCCGGGTCGTCCTCGGCGGGCACGGAGCGGCGATCGAGGGGATCGAGGAGCTCGTCGACTGCGACGACGTCGTCCGCGGCGAGGGGATCCGGGGCCTCAGGACGATCCTCGGCCAGGACCCGGGCGCGCCCATCGTCCACCCGGTCCTGCCGAGCGCCGAGCGGGAGAGCATCCTCGGGATCCCGCTCCTCGGCCGCTCCGCGAGCCTCCTCGTCCCCGGCGTGGGATGCGTCAACGGCTGCCGTTTCTGCAGCACCTCGCACTTCTTCGGCAAGGCCTACCGGCCGTTCCTCGGCACCGGCCGCGAGCTCTTCGCCACCGCCTGCGGGATCGCAGACCGGAGGGGGACCGACGACTTCTTCGTCATGGACGAGAACTTCCTGAAGGACACCGGCCGGGCCCTGGAGCTCCTCGAGGAGATGGAGCGAAACGAACGCTTCTTCGGCTTCCAGATCTTCTCCTCGGCGGAGGCGATCCGGGCGTTCGGCCTCGACAACATGGTCCGCCTCGGCGTCAGCTTCGTCTGGATCGGCTTCGAGTCGGCGACCCGCTCCGGCAACTACGC
>CAZNSS010000129.1:0-9187 GCA_964575465.1 uncultured Holophagales bacterium
GCCCGATAGCGCCCCGGGAGCCGTCCGGCGCGGCGCGCCGGCGGCCGACGCCGCCGAACCGGCCTCGCTCAGCTCGAGGCGGGCGTCGGCGATGTCGTGGAGGCGGTTCTTCTGGTCGCGCTCGAGGCATCGGCGAAGGAGGCGCCGAACACCCTCCGGGGTCTGCCCGGGCAGGAGGCTCCAGTCCGGATCGTGGGTCAGGACGGCGACGACGACGTCCGACGGCGTCTCCCCTTCGAAGAGCCGCCGCCCCGCCAGCATCTCGAACAGGACGACGCCGAAGGACCAGATGTCCGCCCTCCGGTCCACGGGCTGCCCGCGGGCCTGCTCCGGCGGCATGTAGGCGACCGTTCCGACGATCGCCCCGGGGATCGTCTGGTCGCTCGACCGAGTGACGAGGGCCGACGTGTCTCCCGATCCGGACGCCGACCCCGGCTCCGGTGCCCACGCCTTCGCGAGGCCGAAGTCGAGGAGCTTCACCTTCCCGTCGTCCGCGACCTTCACGTTCGCGGGCTTGAGGTCCCGGTGGACGATCCCCTTCTCGTGGGCCTCCTCGAGCGCATCGGCGATCTGCCGCGCGATGGCGATCGCCTCGCCGGGCGCCAGCGGCCCGGCCGCGATCTTCCGGGCGAGAGTCTCTCCCTCGGCGACCTCCATGACGAGGATCGGGCGCCCGTCGACCTCCTCCAAGGAGTGGATCGCGGCGATCCCGGGATGCCGGAGCTGGGCCAGTACCCGCGCCTCGCGACCGAACCGCGCGATCCGCTCCGGCGACTCCGCGAGGCTCGGCGGGAGGACCTTGAGCGCCACCTCGCGTTCCAGCCGCGAGTCGAGAGCCCTCCACACCTCTCCCATCGCCCCCGCGCCGAGCGGGGCGAGGACGACGTAGGGCCCCAGCCGGGTGCCGGGCGCAACAGTCAAGGGATCGCCCGTCGCGAGGGAGACGTCATGTTTCTTGCCAGTATAGCGGCGCGCCCCGTGCGGTCAGTTCGTCGTCACGAGCGGCAGCTCGACATAGCTCTCCGCGCCCCTGGCGTGGTGGACGCGCTGGACCGCCTTCCGGTAGTCCCCCGGCTTCGCCTCGAAGATGCTCGGGACGAAGGTCTGCGGGTTGCGGTCGTAGAGCGGGAACCAGCTCGACTGGACCTGCACCATGATCCGGTGCCCCGGTTTGAAGACGTGGTTCGCCGTCGGCAGCGCGAAGCGGTAGGGGAGCGGCGCGTTCGGCTCGAGCGCCTTCGGCGTCGCGAGGCTCTCGCGGTAGCGCCCCCTGAAGACGTCGGCCGAGACCATGAGCTGGTACCCGCCCATCTCCGGCTGGCCGGCGACCTCGTCGGGATACACGTCGATCAGCTTGACGACCCAGTCCGAGTCGGTGCCGCTCGTCGACGCCACGAGGTTCGCCGTCGGCGACCCGCTGATCTTCACCGGCGCCGCCAGGACGTCGGAGACGAACGCGACGACGTCCGGCCGGCCCGACGCCTCCCGCTGGTCGTCGACGAGCCAGCGGGACCAGCTGTGACCGTCGTCGTAGCCGACGGCCTGGATCGGGCGCGCCCGGTACGGCACCGGCTTCGCCGGGTCCGAGACGTATTCCTCGAACGCCCCCTCGCCGGGCTTCGGCGCCTCGAACGCGAGGCCGAGCCCCGCGCGGAGGTAGAGCGGTGTCTTCTTCACCTCGCACCCGCTCGCGCAGCCCGCCGGCCAGGTCGGCAGGCGCCGCCACGCGTTCGTCCCCGTCTCGAACGCCGTCACCCTCGCCACGCCGGCCTTCGGCGCCCCCTCCCGGAGGAACTGGTCGAGGAAGGGACGCAGGACCTCGCGGCGGAACGCGAGCGCCGTGTCGCTTCCGAACTTCAGGGCGCCGAGCGAGCTGCCGTCGTCGATCGCCTGCCCGTGATACCAGGGGCCGAGGACGAGCCAGATCTTGTCCCCGGCCGTGTCCTTCGGCGCGAGGGCGTTCCAGACGGCGATCGCACCGTAGATGTCCTCCTGGTCCCAGAGGCTGTGGACGAGCATCACCGGCACCTTCAGCGGCTGGGCGGCGAGGATCCTGTCCATCGCCTGGTCCTGCCAGAAGGCGTCGTAGGAGGGGTGGGCGAGCACCTTGCGCCAGATGCCGACCTGCTCGAGGCCACGCAGCCGGCCCAGCTCCCCCGCCGAGCCGGCCTTCAGGTACATGTCGTAGTCGTCGTAGTGGCTCGTCCACCACGAGAGGTCGTTCCCGCGCGTCGCCTCCTGGTCGTACAGGTAGGGCATGTTCTGCTGGCGGAAGGCGCCGTTGTGAAACCAGTCGTCCCCCATCCACCCGTCCACCATCGGGTTCATCGGGACGGCCACCTTCAGCGCCGGGTGCGGGTTCACGAGGGCCATCAGCGGCAGGAAACCGTCGTAGGAGATTCCGAGGATCCCCACCCGGCCGTTCGACTCCGGGACGTTCTTCACGAGCCACTCGATCGTGTCGTACGTGTCGGTCGAGTGGTCGACCGCCGTCGGGTTCCACGGCCCGCGCAGGGGCCGGTTCATGACGTAGCCGCCCTCCGAGCCGTACTTCCCCCGGACATCCTGGACGACGCGGATGTAGCCGCCTTCGACGATCACGTCCGTCGCGTTGTCGTACCCCTGGAGCATCGGGCCGAGGTGAGCGCTCCGCGCGTGGCTCGTCAGCTTCTTCGCGTCGTAGGGGGTGCGCGTCAGGAGGATCGGCGCCCCTGTCGCCCCCTTCGGCACGAGGATCACCGTGTTCAGCCTCACCCCGTCGCGCATCGGGACCATCACCTCGCGGCGCTCGTGGTCCCAGCCGACCGTCACGGGGACGAACTTCGCGGGCGTCTCGCTCGGGAGGAGCTGGTCCGCGTTCTTCGGCGCAGGCGGAGCCGCTTCCTTCTTCTTCGGCGGCGCGAGGGCCGCCCCGGGCAGCGAGAGCGCGGCCACGACGATCGGCGCGAGAGCGGCGAGGACTCGGAGGTTCCGGTAAGGCTTCATGGCGACTCCTGCTGGGCTCTTCTCAGAACCGGACGACCGTGGAACGGCGGGCCCTCCCGGCGAAGAGCGCCCGCCAGTCGGGCGACAGGCGCCGGGCCACCTCGACGGCGACGTGCCTCGCCTCGACGCCGACGTCCTCGTTCCGCCTGAGGCCCGTCAGGCACGAGGGGCAGTTCGTCAGAACGACCGGGCGCGCGCCCGCCCTGACGCCGTCCGGCCTCTCCCCTCTCGCATCCGCGAGCGCCCCCCGCTTGCGGTGGCGCATCGCCTCGGCGATGTCGGGGCGGGAGAGAGCGAGGGTCCCCGCCTCCGAGCAGCAGTGGGGGACCTCCGTCGCCTCGACACCGACCGCGGAGGCGAGGACCCGGAGGCCCGCCCCGCCGAAGGTGTCGTGGCAGGGCGTGTGGTAGAGCGCGGTTCCGGCCTTCGGCAACGCGAGCCCCCGGCTGCCCGCGAAGGCGACCGCGTCGGTGACCTCGCAACCGAAGACCTCCCCGACCTCCATCCTCTCGAGCGCTTCCATGCAGGTGCCGCAGGTCACCACGACCGCGTCGAAGGCCAGGTGGCGGAGCATCCCGCGGATCTGCGAGAAGACGATGACGTCCCTGAGGACGACCTTCCCGTGCGCCTCCTCCTTCGCGTTGGCCCGGTGCGGGAAGCCGCAGCAGAGGAACGGCGGCGGGAGGACGACGCGGCAGCCGGTCTCGAGGAGGACGTGGATCGCCGCCATCGCGACGGTCGAGTAGAGCCGCTCGCTGCCGCAGCCCGGGAAGTAGAAGACGTTCGCGGCCGCGTCGCGCCCCGGCTCCAGGACGAGCGCCTCGTCGGGCCCGCACTTCGGCAGGAGGTCGCGGAGCGTCCCGCCGTCGGCCTTCGGGACGGGAGACCGGAGAACGCCCAGCGGCCCCGCGACGGGCGGAAACGCGGGAAGGAGCGGCGAGAGGGCCGCGTGGGCGAGCCGCTGGGCCACCCCGCCGGCCGAGACGATCGCCCCGCGGAGGAGGCGGTTCCCGAGCGGCGACGTCGTCGAGAGGTAGGCCAGCGCCGCGAGGGTCGGAGGAGGCGTCGCCTTCGCGCCGCGCGCGGCGAGGATCTGCCGCTCGAGGATCGAGACGTCGGCCGTGTCGATGTCGACCGGGCAGGGCTTGGCGCACTTGTGGCAGAGCGTGCAGTGGTCGGCGACCTCCGTCAGCCACGGGAGGAGCCGGAAGCGCGCCGAGCGCTCGCGCTGGGCGTCGTAGAGGAGCGCCTCGACGAGAGCTCCGACGGCGAGGTTCTTGTTGCGCGGGTGGAAGTGGAGCCCCCCCTGCGGGTAGAAGACGCAGCAGTCGGGCTTGCACTTGCCGCACCTGACGCAGGTCGCGACCTTCTCGGCGAGCTCGCCGAGCTGGGCGTGCCGCAGGATCCGCGCCTCGAGCTCGAGGAGGTTGAACGACGGCGTGAAGACCGAGAGCGACGCCCCGAGGTCCGAGAGCTTCTTCGGGTTCATCGTCCCGCCCGGGTCGACCTCCCTCCGGTAGGCGTCGAGGGCGGCGATCCGATCCGGCTCCAGGTACTTCAGCTTCGTCACGCCGATGCCGTGCTCGCCCGAGCAGACGCCGCCGAGGCGCGCCACCTCGGCCATGACGTCGTCCACCGCTTCCTCGGCGCGCCTCATCATCCGGAGGTCGTTCGAGAAGACCGGGATGTTCACGTGGACGTTCCCGTCGCCCGCGTGCATGTGCGTCGCGAGGACGATCCGCCGCCCGCGGGCGAGCTTCCAGGCCGCCTCCACCTCCGCCTCGAGCGCCGGGACGCCGCGGACGAGGCCGAGCAGCTCGCCGCGGAGCCTCTCCGCGACGGCGACCGCCCGGAGGGCCGGCCGGTCAAGGGAACCGAGCTCCGCGAGCGCCCCGTCGCGGAGGGTCCGCGCACGGAGGAGATTCTCCTCGAAACGGTCCGGCCGGGTCCGCGCCGGGACGGCCTCCAGCGCCTCGACCGCGGCCTGGGCGAAGTCCCGCTGGGCGGTCCGCTCCTCGGCGGCGTTGCGCGCGTCGCAGAAGCGGGCGAACTCGGCGAGCGCCGCGAGCGGAAGGACGACGTCCTCGTTCAGCTTGAACGCGTTCGTCCTTCGCGCGATCGCGCCGAGCTTCTTCCGGTCGTTCCAGAAGAGCTTCGCTTCCGCCGCGCCCGAGGCGACGAAGACCTCCATCCCGGCGTGGCGCGACGCGATCTCGCGGATCGTCGCGATCCCCCGCTCGACCTGCCCCGCGGTCTTCCCGACGACGTCGATCAGGATCGCCGCCCTCGGCGTCTCGGACCGGGCCGCCTTCGTCCGGTAGCCGATCGCGCGGACGTACTCGTCGTCGAAGTGCTCGAGGGCCTGAAGGACCTCCTCGCCCCGGTTCGGGAAGGCGCGCGCGAGCTCCAGGATGACGCGGCTCGCCTCGTCGAAGTCGGGGCCGAAGAACTCCACGCAGAGCGTCCGGCTCTCGGGGTAGCGCCGGTGGAGGACGAACTCGGCCGAGGTGACGATCCCGTCGGTCCCCTCCTTCTGGAGGCCGGGGAGGCCGCCGAGGACCTTGTTCGTGATGTCCTTCCAGAGGCCGGGCCGCCTCGTCTCCTCGCCGGTGAGCGTGACGGCCCGGATAGGGCGGCCGGTGGAGTCCGCCACCGTGAACCGGAGAGTGTCCGTCGGCAGGATCTTCCGGAACGGGTGTCCCTCGCGCGTCGTCACGAGGACCCTTCCGTCGGGGAGCGCCGTCCTCCACGAGAGGAGGTTGTCGATGCACGTCCCCCAGAGGACCGCCGTCTTACCCCCCGCGTTCTCGGCGATGTTCCCGCCGATCGTGCACGCCCAGGCGCTCGTCGGGTCGGTGGCGAAGACGAGGCCGTGCTCGCCGGCCTCCTCCATCGCGTGCTCGGTCACGACCCCGGCCTCGAGCTCCATCACGGCGCCCTCGAACGGCGTCCCGTCCTCGGCCACGAAAGTCCGCGTCCCGATCCCGCGGATCCGGTTCAGCGCCTCGGTGTTGACGACGACGCACCTGCCCGCGAGCGGCACCGCCCCGCCGGTGAGCCCGGTCCCGGCCCCCCGCGGGATCGCGTGGAGGCCGAGCGCGGAGACCGCCGCGAGGAGCGGGGCGACCTGCGCCTCCTCCGCCGGGCGGACGACCGCGAACGGGAGGTGGAGACGCCAGTCGGTGGCGTCGGTCGCGTGCGCGACGAGCGTGAAGGGGTCGAAGAGGACGTTCGGGGCGCCGACGACCGGGGCGAGCGCCCGCCTCGCCCGGGCCCGGAGCGCCGGGGTCTCCCGGATCTCGGCCGCGAAGCGTCCGAGGAGAGCGCGGCACGCCGCGAGGACCTCGCCGACGAGGGGCTCGCCGGTCGCCTTCTCCTCGATGCCGGCGAGATCCGCCTCGAGGCCGCCGAGGAGCTTCGCCTGCCGCTTCGGGCTCGAGAGGAGCTCCTCGAAGAGGTAGGCGTTCCGCCGGTGGATGAAGACCTCCCCGAGGAACCGCATCAGGAGGCGCGCGCTCCGGCCCGTCACCCGACGCGCCCGCAGCTCCTCGAGCTTCCTCCACGTCCCGTCGCCGAGGAGGAGCGCCACGATCCGCGCGTCGTCCGCCGACGTGTAGTTGAACGGGATCTCCCGGTAGCCCGGCGCGCTGCCAGCCATCGCGGAATTCTATCGAGCCGGAATGCCCGAACGGGCGCGGATTCCCGCGGGCCTCGCGGGGAGTGGCGATCGCCTGGCCGTCCTCCCCTGCCGTGAGGCAAGATGAGACCTTGCAGGAGGACCGCGTGAAAGAGACCGTCGACCACGCGGCCGACCTCGCGAAGATTTCCGACGGGAGGGCCGTCGCGCAGTCGATCGGCATTCCGAAACCGCCCCGCCCGGCCGCTCCACGGCCGTAAAGTCCGGCAGGAGGTCCCATGGTCCGGATCGGCTCGACACCCCTCGACGTCTTCCCTCTCTGCCTCGGCGGCAACGTCTTCGGCTGGACGGCCGACGAGCCGCAGTCGTTCGCGGTCCTCGACGCGTACGCCTCGGCCGGCGGCAACTTCGTCGACACCGCCGACATGTACTCGGCCTGGGTCCCCGGCAACTCGGGGGGCGAGTCGGAGAGGATTCTCGGCCGGTGGATGGCGGCACGCGGGAACCGCGACCGGATCGTCGTCGCGACGAAGGTCGGCAAGCTCCCTGGCCTCTCCGGACTCTCCGCGAAGACGATCCGGACCGCTGCCGAGGATTCGCTCCGGCGCCTCCGGACCGACCGGATCGACCTCTACTACGCCCACGCCGACGACCCGGGGACGCCGCTCGAGGAGACGCTCGCCGCGTTCGACGCCCTCGTGCGCGAGGGGAAGGTCCGCGCCGTCGCGGCCTCGAACTACACCGCGGAGCGCCTTTCTGCGGCCCTCGAGGCCTCGAGGCGCCTCGGCCTCGCCCGCTTCGAGGCGCTCCAGCCCCACTACAACCTCGTCCACCGGCAGGAGCACGAAGGAGCCCTGGCCGGCGTCTGCGAGCGCGAGGGGCTCTCCTGCTTCCCCTACTACGCCCTCGCGAGCGGGTTCCTCGCGGGAAAGTACCGCCCGGGGACGAGAGTGGAGGGCGCCCGCGCGGGAGCCGCCTCGAAGTACCTCGACGGCCGGGGACTCCGCGTCCTCGCCGCGCTCGACGCGATCGCCGCCGGCCGCGCCACGACCGTCGCCGCCGTCTCCCTCGCCTGGCTCCTCTCGCGGCCCTGCGTCACCGCCCCGATCGCGAGCGCCCGGACGCCGGAGCAGCTCGCGGCGCTCCTCCCGGCCGTCACGCTCCGCCTGACGGGCCAGGAGCTGGGCCGGCTCGACGAGGCGTCGGCGTAGCGATGTCCGCCAGCACGTCCGGAGGCCCTTCGCCGGTCGCCGACGGGGTCATCGCCTCGCGTGCCTACGTCGACGGCATCCTGGTCGCCGAAGTCCCCATCGCGGAGATCTCCCACGCCCTCGCGCACCCCGGCTGGTTCCTCTGGATCGGCCTCTACGAGCCCTCGGAAGAGCTGCTGAAGCAGGTCCAGGACGCCCTCGGCCTGCACGACCTCGCCGTGGAAGACGCCCACTCCGCCCACCAGCGAACCAAGCTCGAGACGTACGACGACTCGATCTTCCTCGTCCTCCGGACGGTCCAGCTCGCCGGCGAGCCGCGACGCCTCGACTTCGGCGAGACCCACGTCTTCGTCTCCCGCCGCTACGTCGTCTCCGTGCGGCACGGGTCGCTCCGGACCCACCTCGGCGTGAGGGCGCGGTGCGAGGCGGTCCCCGCGCAGCTCGCGAGGGGCTCCGGGTACGTCCTCCACTCCCTGATGGACTTCATCGTCGACCAGTACTTCCCGGTGGTGGAGGCGCTCGAAGCGGAGCTTCTCGCGCTCGAGCAGGAGATCTTCGCCGGCCGCTTCAGCGCCGAGATCACGAGCCGGCTCTACCGCCTCATGCGGGACCTCGTCACGCTCAGACGGGCCGTGTCGCCGCTCACCGACGTTTCGAGCCACCTCGCGCGGGTCGAGTGCCCCGTCATCCCGGCCGAGACGCGCCCCTACTTCCAGGACGTTCACGACCACGTCCTCCGGATCAACGAGGCGATCGACACCGTCCACCAGCTCTCGGCGACCGCCCTCAATGCCCACCTCGCGCTCGCCTCCGTCTCGCAGAACGAGGACACGAAGCGCCTCGCGGCGTGGGCCGCCATCCTGGCCGTTCCGACGATGATCGCGGGCCTCTACGGGATGAACTTCGACAACATCCCGGAGCTCCACTGGGCCTTCGGGTACCCGGCAGCCATGGGCTTCATGCTCCTGGCGTGCCTTCTGCTCTACAGGGGTTTCCGCCGGTCGGGCTGGCTCTGAGGGATCCCGGCTCTCAGCCGACCCGGAGGGACGCCAGGGTGGCGAGAGTACCTCCACCGCCGATGTCGGGGACGATCTCCAGCTCGAGCGCCTTCACGGCCTCGAGCTCGAACGCGTAGTCCTCGGCCTCGCGCGTCGCGCCGCCCGGGCTGAACGTGTACTGCTGCCTCACCAGGCCCCGCCCCTTGTCCTCGCCGGCGCGTATCCAGGAGAGCGCGAACTCCTGCGTCCGCTCGAGCCGGGTCTCCTCGAAGACGAGGCGGACCCGACGGATTCTCTGGGGCTCGTCGAAGACGATCCGGACCTTCTGCGGTCCGGGCACGGCCGCCTGCCAGCCG
>CAZNSS010000130.1:0-9105 GCA_964575465.1 uncultured Holophagales bacterium
GGGGTCGGCACCGTCGCCGTCCGCGTCGGGGTCGGAACCGTCGCCGTCCGCGTCGGGGTCGGAACCGTCGCCGTGGGCGTGAAGGTCGGGGTGGCCGTGTGGGTCGCCGTCGGCGTCCGGGTGGCCGTCGCCGTGGTCGTCGGCGTCACCGTCCGGGTCGCGGTCGCCGTCGGCGTCGCGGTGTTGACCGGCGTGTGCGTCGCCGTCGGGGTCGGGGTGATCGTGGCGGCGTTGACGGGAGCAGGGTAGAGCGCCGTCTTCTGGATGACCTTGCGCGTCTCCGTGAGGCTCTCCCACTCGAGCTTGACGGTTGCGCCGACGGTGTTCTGGTAGTACTCGATGACGATGTCGCGCTTGGTGCACGCCGAGAAGAAGAAGGGACCGGCCGCGTACTCGGTGGGCCCGTGGTCGTTCCACTGGTCGATGACGAGGCTGCCGCCGATCCAGACCCTCACGCCGTCGTCGGACGTGACGTAGATCGTGTAGGGCTCGCCGTAGAGCGGCTCGAGCTGGCCCCTCCAGCGAACCGAGAAATGCTCCACGTCGGAGCCGTTCACGTCACCGGTCCCTCCAGGGGGCGGGGCTCCTGCGGTCCAGGCGAAGTCGATCGGGCCGTCGGGCGGCGTTCCGGCGTTCGGGCCGGCGTGGTACCGGAGGTCCGCCGTGCCGTCGCTCGACCCGTTTCCCGGGATCTTCCAGCCGGGACCATCGAAGTAGAGGCCCGTCAGCCCGGTCCCGGCCGCGGGGCAGCCGACCGGCTCGGCGGCCTTCCAGCGGAGGAGGCCGGTGGAGTTCTCGCCCGGGATCGTCCTGGCGGCCGCCGCCGTCAGGGCCAGGTTCGGGGGGTTGTCGAGGCGACCGACCGTCGGGTCGTCGATCATCGGGGCGCCGTACGGGACCCCCGCGTGGAAGTAGCCGTTCCCGTCCACGTAGCCGAACTCGTCGTCGGCCGTGAAGTACTTGCCGTCGTGCCCTCTCCCGCGGACGAACCCGTTCCCGTAGCGGTCCTGGGCCATCGAGCCCGATCGGTCGAGGACGATCATCAGGTTCGCGGGAACGACCTGGACCGTGATCTGGCGGAGGGGGTCGTACCTCTCCGTGACCTGGCCGAGCAGCGGGCCTCCGCCCATCATCAGCGGAACGAGGACCACCGACCCGAGCCGATGCCACCATGTCCATCTCACCATACGGTCCTCCTTGGCCTTTCCCACCCGTGTGACGCGGCTACTTGCCGAGCTGTCCCGTACCGGTTCCCGACTGGTCCTGCCCTTCCTGGGCGTTGAGCTCCGTTCCCGGAGTGGAGAGGACGATCTGTTCTTCGAGGACTTTCGTCGCCAGCAGGCGCCCTGGAATCGGCAACCCGCCGGCGCCCGTTCCCGCGTTGGCGTAGACCTGCCCGATCGCGATGAGGTTGAGCGTGGCGTCCTCGTCGGTCGGCGGCGCCTTGGAGTTGCCCGGGTCCTCGACGTTGTTGCGGATGTAGAGGCTGAAGACGGCGACGTCGGTCGTCCCCGTGGCCGCCGGCAGGATCACCTGCAGGTATTTCACGCTGTTGACGAAGAGCGGAACGCCCACGAACCCGCCCCCGGGGAGCGGGATCGAAGGCTCTCCCGTGTACTTGAGGAGGGCCGCGGCCGTGATCCCGGAGCCGTTCGCGATCGTCAGGGCGCGTTCGCCGGTGCGCAGGCCCGTCTCCGCGGAATAGAAGGCGGTCTTCGCGAGGCGGATGTTGCCCGACGTCTGGTCTTCGAGCTGGGTGAAGTAGGTGATTCCCAGGCCGACGATGGCCAGGACGAGGACGACGAGGAGCGCGATGATCAGGGCGCCTCCCCGCGTGGACCGGCCGGAGCGGTTTCGTCTGCCTCTCATCGTCAGTACCCCAGCATCCGGTTCCGCAGGACGAGCGTCGTCGTGAGCTGGAAGCGGTCGAAGACCCCTCCCGCGACCGTGTCGAGGGCCCCTCCCGGGTGATCCTCCAGCGGCGGCTGCTGGTAGAGGCCGCCGCGCGACCCGTGGGCGCTGGAGAGCTGGCGGACCCCGATGTCGAGCGGGTTCGATCGCGCGCGGATCGACACGCGCAGGGCGCGGACGTTCGAGACGTCGTAGACGCCCGCGACGGCCGCGCCCGTGGCGGCCTGCTCCGGGATCGACCCGCCGGTGCCCAGCACCTTGCCCGCCACCGCCGTGTTCCAGACTTCCCCGTTCTGGAAGACGTACGCGATCTGCAGGTCCTCGACGTTCTCGACGACCGGCGTGAAGCCGATGGTCGGGCAGCCGCCGCCGGGAGCGTCCCGGTCGCAGTCCGGGTTGAAGATCCCCGGCGAGTAGACCCCGGCTGCGTCGAACCCCGACGTCTTCTGCTCGAGGCTGCCGTTCTTCACGCGGAAGGACGTGTAGTCGACGCCCGCGTTGAGCGTGAAGGGCTTGACCAGGTCTTCCCTCCAGCCCCCCGGCGGGTTGAGCTGGTTCGTGTCGCCAGGGGTGATCTGGATGTGGATCACCTCGTTCGTCGGGTTGGCCCCGAGCGCGGCGGTGCAGTCGCTCGAGAGGTAGTCGGTGATCTGTACGTAGCGCCAGCGCCCCGCGAGGTCGGAGACCGTGAGGACTCCGCTCACGTCCTTCGCCCCGACCAGCGTCGCTCCCGTGACCTGCTTGAAGAGGGCGAGGTTCGCCGCGTCGTCGGGGCAGCCGGTGGTGAAGTTGACGTCCATCGTCTTGCTGGCGATCGGGGTGGGGACCCACTTGGCGACCGGGATCCGGACGGGATTCGTCGGGACGCCGATCGAGATGATGTCCGTCCCGCTGTCCCCGAAGCCGAGCGTGACCTGGCCGGCATCCAGGTTGTTGTAGGAAGCCTGGCGGGGCGTGGTCCCCGCGGAGCTTCCCCACGTCGTCCACATGACGAGCGCGTTCGGGTTCCCGGCCTCCACGTTCAGGTCCGTCGCCCCGGCCAGGAAGAACGAGACGTAGTCGACGGCGCTCCGGGCCGACTGGCGCGGGGCCGTGAAGGCCTGCTGCTTGGCGGCGAAGGAGCGCATCGACACCAGGAGCGTCAGCGCGACGATCATGACCACGCTCAGGATGAGGATGGAGATGAGCGCCTCGATGAGGGTGAAGCCGCGCGAGCGTCTCATCGTCTGCGTCCTAGTTCGCTTTCTCGATCTGGGCGGAATAGGTCACGATCTTGACTTTGCTGCCGAGGCCGAGGTAGCGACGGGAGCTGGCGTCCACCGCGAGGACGGGCATCGTTCCCGCGAGGTTCGGGTTGTCGACGGCAGTCGCCGTGACGGTGACGAGCCAGAAGTTCGCGTCGCGATCCGTCACGGTGTAGAAGAACCGGTAGGGGAGCTTCTTGTCTCCGATGACGTTGAAGCCCAGGGGCCCCCAGTGGGACCAGGTCAGGTCCGTGTCGGGGTCGTCGGCCGCGAGGTCCGTCGTGGGGTCCGACCCGCAGTCGTACGGGAGGTAGATCGGCGTCGCCGTGGCCGCCATCGTCGCCGGGACGCCCGAGGCGATGCGCGCCGCCGGGTTCCCGAGCTTCTCGAGGCCGTAGACGAGGCGGAGGTTCTCGACGACCTGCTGGGCCTTGTAGAGGAGGTCGGTCCGCGCCGCGGAGCCGAAATTCGTCAGGAGGGAAAGGGAGTACATCTGGAGGATCCCCACCATCAGGATGGCGAGGAGCGCCAGGGCGATGAGGATCTCGATGAAGCTCGAGCCGCGGCGCCGGCGGGCGAGGCGGAGTGCCGTCATGATCAGAACTCCCTCCAGCCGGAAGCCACCGCGGGGTCCTTGACGAGGCGGGTGTGCCGCACGCCCCAGACCGCCCCGATCGTGATGCGGTGGACGACCATCGGCGTGATCGCGCCGGAGACCATGTCGGCGTGGGTCAGGTTGATCGCCGCCGTGCCGGCGATCTGGCGTCCGTTCGGACCGACGGTCCGACCCTGGAAGTCGACCCCGAGGACGAACGACGTGCCGACCGAGCCCCAGTTCGCCCAGCAGTTGTTGTAAGGGGCCGGCATGTCGTAGAAGACCCACCCTTTCGGGATGTCGTCCAGCCTCAGAGCCTCGACGCCGCCGATCACGCTGTCGACGGCGCCGCCGCCGGACGGGTCCTGAAAGACGCCGTCCCCTCCGGGGGCGGGATTCGAGTCGACGACGAGCTCCAGGACGCCGTCCGCCGGTGACGCCTTCAGGAACACGAAGGCGCCCTGTCCTGCCCGCTGAGTCCGCGACTCCACCGGCACGCGCTTCGCCAGGACGGCGATTTCGTTCGCGAGGGAGGCGATGCGCGCCTTCTTCAGCGGCGGTCCGATGAGGACTCCCGACATCGCGAAGACGAGCAGCATGATCGCGAGGACGACCAGCAGCTCGATGAGCGACACGCCCCGTCGCCGCGAGCGGCGAGGCGGATCGGTCGTGGATCGGGCGGACAACATGGCGAAAACACCTACGCAAGACCCGAGCCGCCGGCCCGTCGAGGACCGCAAGAGGCGGTCACGCATGGACTTGACCCTCCCCCGGAACGGCCGGCCGCGGCCCACGATCGGATCGAGATGTGTCCATTCGTTACACCTCCGTGACGGGTCGTTCCTTTCGGCTAGCATACCCCGTACGGAGGGAAGGCCGTGGTCCTCGAGATGATGAAGAAGGGCTTCCGCGCCGATCCGGGGATCGTGGCGCAGCTGAAGGCCCACCAGTGGTCCGGCGACGCGCAGAAGAAGGACCTGGTCGAGAAGTTCCAGGCCCTCCCGAACCTGGAGGTCGAGGACGTGGCCTGGACCGCCGCCGACCCGACGCCGGAGATCCGGGCGGCGGGCCTCGCGATCCTGAAGCGGCGGGGCGTCGACAAGGCGGTCCTCGACGCCGTCGTCGCGATGGCCCGGACGCGGTCCGAGGCCGCGCGCCGAGGAGTCCAGCGTTTCCTCCGGGAGCTGGCCGCCGGGGGCGACCTCGGGGGGTTCCTCGCGCAGATCGCCGAGCGCGGCGACGACTTCGCGAAGCTGACCGCGCTCGAGATGGCGCACGACCTTCCCGCCGACCGGGCCTTCCTGATCTACCGCAAGGCGCTGGCGGGCGGAGACCCCGTACTCCGGTCGCGCGCCCTGAAGGCGATCGCCGAGACGAGGGAGATCGCCGCGTCGCCCCCGGCGCGAGCCCTCGCCCTCGCCGCCCTGAAGGACGAGGACGAGGAGACCCGCGTCCAGGCGCTGGCCATCCTGGAGCAGGCCCCCGACGAGGCCCTCGTCACGCACCTTCTCGAGCTGGCACGCTCCGGCGGCGCGGGCCGCGTCGCCGCCGCCGCCTTCGCCTCCCTCGAGCGCCTTCTCCCGAAGGCGCAGGGAGACCACACGCGGGAGATCCTCTCGCTCCTCGCCGACGGCCACGACTCGGTTCGCAAGGGGGCCCTGTCGCTCGTGGCGCGGATCCCCGCCGACATCCTCGCTCCCCGGTTCCTTCAGGCCTTCGAGGGGACGTTCGTCTGGATCCGGGACCGGGCGCTCGAGACCGTCGTGAAGGGGAACCCGGGCTTCGTCCCGGCCCTCCTCCAGCTCGCTCACTCCCCCGACCGGGCGATCGCCGGGCCGGCAAAGGAGCTCTCGCTTCTCCTGGACGACCCCCGGGCCGTCGCCGTGTGGCTGCAGCTCGTCACGGAACCCGACTGGTGGGTTCGCGCGCGGGCCCTCGAGAACATCGGGCGACACGGTCGGGGAGACGAGGTCCTCCAGCGGTTGCTCGCCCTCCTGAACGACCCGCTGACCGCGCTCCCCGCGGTCGGTGCGCTCGGCGCGATGGGCGACCCGCGGGCGGCCGGGCCGCTCTTCGAGTTCTTCAAGACCTGCAAGGGGAAGCCGGACGACCAGATCGAGATCCTCGACGCCCTCGCCCTCCTCGGGCCGAAGCTCCCGAAGGTCGCGGACGTCCTCGCGAACGTCTCGAAGGTCGCCGACCTCGACCGGAACGTCCGCGAGAAGGCCCGGCGGCTCGTCGGCAGGCTCCAGGGCGACGCCGCCCGCGACGCCCTCCCGCCCGTGATCGTCGCCGTGGCGACCGCCGAGGTGAAGGGAAACCCGGCGCCCACGCTCCACGATTTCCTCGCCGACACGGTCGGGAAGGGGGCGTCGGACTTCCACCTCGCGACCGGGTTCGTGCCCCACCAGCGGATCCACGGGCAGCTCACCCCGATGGAGACGGTGCCGACGACACCCGAGTCGGCCGAGAAGCTGATCCGTTCGCTCCTCTCCCCGGCCGAGTGGCAGGAGCTCGTGACGCACCGGAACCTCGACGTCTGCGTCAAGGTCCCGGGCCTCGGGCGCTTCCGCGCGAACTTCTTCTCCCAGCGGCTCGGCTACGACGCCTGCTTCCGCGTCATCCCGCAGGCGATCCCGACGCTCGAGGAGATCGGGCTGCCCCACTCCGCGTGGGACCTGGCCCGCTACACGCAGGGGCTCGTCCTCGTGACGGGCCCCGCCGGGTGCGGCAAGTCGACCACGCTCGCCGCCCTCCTGAACCTCGTGAACGAGACGCGCAAGGGACACATCATCACCGTCGAGGACCCGGTGGAGTTCGTCCACGCCAACAAGGAGTGCCTGGTGAACCAGCGGCAGGTGCCGCACCACACGGTGTCGTTCGCGCGCGCCCTGAAAGCCGCGCTCCGCGAGGACCCCGACGTCATCCTCGTCGGCGAGATGCGGGACATGGAAACGATCGCCCTCGCCATCTCCGCCTCGGAGACGGGACACCTCGTCTTCGGGACGCTCTCGACGACGACCGCCCCCGCGACGGTCGACCGGATCGTCAACGCCTTCCCGGCGGGCCAGCAGGGGCAGATCCGGACGATGGTCTCCGAGTCGCTCAAGGCGGTCATCTCGCAGACGCTCCTCCCCCGCCGCGGAGGTGTCGGCCGCATCGCGGCGTTCGAGATCCTCCGCGGGACCCAGGCCGTCAGCTCGCTCATCCGCGAGTCGAAGACCTTCCAGCTGCCGGGGATCCTCCAGACCGGCCAGCTCTCCGGGATGAACACGATGGACCAGGCGCTCCTGAAGCTCGCCGAGGAGAAGAAGGTCGACGCGGAGGCCGCGATGGACCGCGCGCTCAAGAAGGAGCCGTTCGAGAAGCTCGTCGCCGAGGAAAGGCTGGCGCTGGCATGAGCGCCACCCCGGCGAGCGCCGCGGGCGCACGGATCGACGCGCTCCTGAAGGTCGTCCTCGAGAAGAAGGCGTCCGACCTCCACATCGCCTGCGGGTCCCCCCCGATGATCCGCGTCGACGGGGACCTGACGCACCTCCGGTGGCGGTCCGTCCGCGAGGAGGACTTCGAGAACCTCCTCCACCCGATCACCCCCGCCTGGGTCTGGGAAGAGTGGTCGAAGACCGGAGACGGCGACTTCGCCTACGCGATGGGCGAGAAGGCGCGCTTCCGCGTGAACCTCTTCCGGCAGGAGCACGGCCCGGGGGCCGTTCTCCGGATGATCCCGCCGCGCGTCCTGACCGTGGAGGACCTCGGGCTGCCGGAGCCCGTCGCCTCCGTCGGCCGGACCCTCCGGGGCCTCGTCCTCGTCACCGGGCCGACCGGCTCGGGCAAGTCGACGACCCTCGCCGCCCTCATCGACAAGATCAACCGGACGAAGGCGTACCACATCGTCACGATCGAGGACCCGGTCGAGTTCGTGCACGTCTCGAAGACGTCCATCATCACCCACCGCGAGCTCGGGCCCGATACCCCGACCTTCACGGCCGCCCTGAAGGCCGCCCTCCGCGAGGACCCCGATGCGGTGCTCGTCGGCGAGCTGCGCGACCTCGAGACGATGCGGATGGCCCTTCACGCCGCCGAGACCGGCCTCCTCGTCTTCGGTACCCTCCACACGAACTCCGCCTCCAAGGCGGTCGACCGGCTGATCGACGGCTTCCCGCCCGACGAGCAGGAGCAGGTCCGAATCGTCCTCTCCGAGGTCCTGAAGGCCGTCGTCGCGCAGCTTCTCCTCCGCAAGAAGGGGGGCGGTCGCGTTCCCGCGTTCGAGGTCCTCCGCGGCTCGGCGGCGCTCGCGAACGCCATCCGCGAGGGGAAGACGGCGACGATCGCCTCGCTGATCCAGACGGGCCGGTCCCACGGGATGATCGGCATGGACCAGTACCTCGCCGAGCTCGTCTCCCAGGAGCTCGTCGATCCCGACGAAGCGTACGAGAAGGCGATCGACAAGGACTACTTCAAGTCGCTCGTGGAGAAGAAGCGCGCCGGCGAGGTCCCGCAGGCCTGAGCGCCCGCCCGGCGCGGACCCTCAGCCCGTGCCGGCGGAGCCCGGAGGGAAGGAGAGCCGGAACGAGGCCCCTCCGAGGGCCTCGGACCGGCCCGCCGTGACTCCGGCCCCGTGGAGGGTGGCGATCTTCGCCACGAGTGAGAGCCCGAGGCCCGTGCCGTCCGCCTTCGTCGAGGAGAAGGGGACGAAGAGCTTCGCCGCCGCTTCGGGGGCGACGCCCGCCCCGCTGTCCTCGACGCCGAGGGCGAAACCGCCCTCCGCCGTCCGCTCGCCCCGGATGACGACGCGCCCCGCGTCCCCCGCCGCCTCGACGGCGTTCCTCACGAGGTTCACGAGGGCACGCCGGACGAGCGCGGCGTCCGCGTCGATCTCCGGGAACTCCCCCTCGACCGAGAGATTCACGCCGGCGCTCGTCGCGCGCCCCTCGGCGACGACCTCGTCGACGAGCCCGGCGAGGTCGACCGGGCCGCGATGCAGCCGCTCGGGCCGCGCGAAGAGGAGGAAGTCGCCCGTGATGCGAGCGACGTGCTCCGACTCGGCCCGGATCCGTGCGAGGTGCCGCGCGCGCGACTCGTCGTCCTCCGCCGTCCCCGCGAGACGCGCGTAGCCGAGGATCGCTGCGGTCGCGTTCCGGAACTCGTGGGCGATGCCGGCCGACATCTCACCCAGCGCGGCGAGCTCGCGCCGGAACGAGAGCTCGCGCTCGAGCCGCTTGACGGCGGTGCGGTCCTCGAGGAAGACGAGGGCCCCGAGGAGCGCCCCCGTGGAGTCGACGACCGGTACCGCCGTCACCGCGAGCTGCCTCCCCGACGTCGCGTCGCCGCGGACCACCTCGCGCCCGAGCGTCG
>CAZNSS010000131.1:0-9072 GCA_964575465.1 uncultured Holophagales bacterium
CGCCTGGGCGCCCGGTCCCGCCGCCTGGCGGCGGCTCTTCGCCGTCGCGACGAAGGTCCTCGGCTTCTGCCGCCGCTTCACCCGCCGCCGGCTGACGGCCTGGGTCTCGGGGCCGCGCGGGCGCCGGGCCGGGGGCCTGGTGATCTCCGCGGCGGGCGTCCTCATCTCCCTGCCGCTCGCCGGGATCCCCTTCACGAACATGCTCCCGGCCCTCGCCGTCGTCTTCGTCGCGCTCGGCGAGCTGGAGGAGGACGGCCTGATGCTCGTGGCGGCGCTGGCCACGCTCGCCGTGACCCTTCTCTACTTCGCGGCCCTCGCTCTCCTCGTCGTCTTCGCGGGGGAGACCGCGCTGGAGACGCTCCGATCCTGAAGAGGAGTGGCCGGGCCGCGGGCCTCGGAGGGCGTGAGAGACTCCGTCGCACCATCCCGGTCCGAACGTCCCTTGAAGGAGGCCGCATGAAACGCGCCCGATGGATGACCCTCCCCGTCCTCACCCTGGCCCTCGCCCTCCCCGCCGCCGCCGAGGAGCCGAAGCCGACGGCGAAGGAGACGAAGCCCGCGCCGAAGCCCGCCGCCCCGGGCCAGGACGACATGATGAAGGCCTGGGCCGCATACATGACCCCGGGCGAGCCCCACGCCCGCCTCGCGAAGCTCGCCGGGAGCTGGACGACGAAGACGAAGTCGTGGATGGACCCGGCTCAGCCGCCGGAGGAGACGACCGGGACCTGCGAGTTCCGGATGGTCCTCGGCGGGCGCTACCTCGAGCAGCGGTTCGAGGGGTCGATGATGGGCCAGCCCTTCACCGGCATCGGCTTCACCGGGTACGACAACGCCAAGAAGAAGTACGAGGCCTACTGGATCGACTCCGCGGGCACCGGGATGCTGGTCCTGACGGGGACCCGGGACGGCTCGGGGAAGAAGACCGTCTACACCGGATCGATGCTCGACCCGACGAACGGGAAGAAGGTGGCGATCAAGTCGATCGACACGGAGGTCGACGCCGACAGCTTCCTCTTCGAGATGTGGATGTCGGGGCCCGACGGGAAGATGGCGAAGTCGATGGAGATGACCTACACGCGGAAGAAGTAGCCGACCCCGCGGCAGGACACGCGCGGCGCGTCGCCCCGCGCGTGCCCCGGACCGGGGCTCACGGGGCGATCATCGCCTCCCAGACGGCGCGCGACATCTTCCGCGT
The DNA here is from genome assembly GCA_964575465.1 of uncultured Holophagales bacterium. Classification (GTDB taxonomy): domain Bacteria; phylum Acidobacteriota; class Thermoanaerobaculia; order UBA5066; family UBA5066; genus UBA5066. The sequence goes on from CAZNSS010000131.1 coordinate 1,196, forward strand.
CGCCTCGACGACTCCCTTCCGCCCCTCCTCGTTCGCGCCGAAGTCGGTCGCGAGGAGGACGAGGACGTACTCGCGGCCGTCGGGAAGCCTCACGACGGCCGCGTCGTGCTGCACCTTCGAGATGGTTCCCGTCTTGTGCGCGACGACGGCGCCCGCCTGTTTCGGGATGCCGGCGGGGATCTGGTCGTTGAACTCCTGGGCCGCGAGGATCTCGAACGCGAGACGCCGCGCCTCCGCCGAGAGCTTCGGCGACCTCACGGCCGCCTCCATGAGCGCCGCCATCCCCTCGGCGTCGGTCTCGTTCGAGATCCCGGCCTCGTAGGCCTTCGTGTCCTCCACCATCCGCCGCACCTTCACGGTCGGCGCGCCGAGGGCGTCGACGAAGCGCTGGACGTCCTTCGGCGGACAGAGGCCGAGCATCAGGTTCGTCGCGAGGTTCGAGGAGCGGACGATCATCTCCCGCGCCACGAAGTCGACCCGCGCCGTCCCGCCGATGAAGGGCGCGATGCGTTCGTCGCCTCCCGCCTCGAGCTCGAGCCGGAACGGCGAGCCGTCGACGATGCTCGGGAAGCAGTCGACGACGGGGACGCCGTTCGAGAGGGCGAGCGTCCCCTCGTCGACGCGCCGGAGCGCCTCGAGGAGGACGGCCGTCTTCATCGTGCTCGCCGCGTGCATCACGGCCGCCCCGTTTCGCTTCACGGTCACTCCGGTTCCGAGGTCCTTCACGACGATCCCGAACGTCGCCTTCGTCCCGGCGGCGATGGCGTCGAGCTCCTTCCCGAGCGCCGCGGCCCTGGCCGGCGTCAGGCCGGAGGGGCGCGGCGCGCCGGGGAGCGCGGCGATTCGCCGGGCGTAGCGGAAGCGCGGGGCGAGCCGCTCGCTCTCGAAAGCCGTCTCCTTCGTCGACGGGACGCCGTACTGCGTCGCCTGGAGGACCTCGCCGCCGCCCGCCCAGAAACCGACGTGGTCGATCTTCTCCGCGGTCCCGAAGAAGACGAGGTCGCCCGGGGCGAGATCCTCGCGCCGCACCGGGACGAGCTGGGGGTCGCGGAAGCACATCTCGGAGCTGTTCCGCATCAGGAGGACCCCGTGGCGCTCGAGGACGCGCCAGACGAGGCCGGAGCAGTCGAAGCCCCAGGGAGTCGTCCCGCCCCAGGTGTAGGGGGCGCCGAGGAATCGGCGGGCCATCGCGAGCCAGGAGGCGGGGTCGAGGAGCGGCGGGGCCTGGCGCGGCCTCTCGGGAGCGACGTCCTGGGCGGAGACGAAGCCGTTCCGGCCGTCGGGGAGGAGGACCTCGCGCCAGGCGTGCTTCTCGTTCTCGAGCGTCCGAAGTCCGCCGAGCCGGGCGCCGAGCGGCGCCGTCGTGAGCGGCGCGGACTTCTCGAAGCTCGGCTCGCGGTAGACGTTGGAGAGGTTCGACGTCACCTCGAGGGGCTCCGCCGACGGGTCGGCGACTCCCGGGCGGACGGCCGCGGCCTCGATCCACCCGCGGGAGCCCGACCGGAGCCGCGCGAAGAGGAAACGCCCCTCGGCGCGGGAGGTCTCGACGGTCTCCCCGAGGACCGCCTGGTCGTCCACCGGCGCGAGCGTCTCGGGCCTCACGAGGAGGTTCGCGAACGGGACGACGACGACGGCGGCCGAGGAGACCGCCGCGAGAGCCGCCGGCGTGGGCGCCGCTGGCGCCGGGCCCTTCTGCGCGGCGGCGGAGAGGGCGAGAAAAAGCGCGAGGGGCGCGGCGTGGAGCGGCCGGAGCGCGCGGCGAAGGCTCATCGTGGGGATAATCGTCGCATGACCGCACCGATGTCGCGCCGCGACCTCCTCGCTGCCTCGGGCTCCCTCGCCGCCTCCGCCCTCCTCCCCCGCGTCGCCGAGGCGGCCGCGCCGGCGGTCGCGGCCGCGACGGGGGCGACCCTCGACCTGAAACCGATGCTCCTGAAGCTCCGGCACACCTGGACGATCTCGCGCAACTCCTCGAGCGAGAAGAAGAACGGCCTCCTGACGCTCACCTCCGCCGGGATCACCGGCTACGGCGAGACCGCGGCGAACGTCCGCTACGGCCAGGGCTGGGAGAGCGGGGAGGCGGCCTTCGCGAAGGTGAAGACGGCCTGCGCGGGGCTTTCGCCGTGGGAGCACCTCGCCTGGCTCGAGCGGGCCGAGGAGGTCGCCGGCGGCGACTCGCAGGTCGTCGCCGCGCTCGACATGGCTCTCTGGGACTGGAAGGGAAAGGCGGTCGGCCAGCCGGTCTGGAAGCTCCTCGGCATCCCGACGGGCCGGATGGCCCAGACGACGTTCTCGATCGGCATCGACTCGGCCGAGGTGATGAAGGAGAAGGTGAAGGAAGCGGAGCCCTACCCGCTCCTGAAGGTGAAGGTCGGCCTCGCGAACGACGAGGAGAACGTCACCGCGATCCGCTCCGTCACGACCAAGCCGATCCGCGTCGACGCGAACGAGGGGTGGAAGAGCGCCGACGAGGCGCTGAAGAAGATCGCCTGGCTGAAGACGATGGGGATCGAGTTCGTCGAGCAGCCGCTGCCGGCCGCGCGGAACGCGGAGATGAAGGCGGTGAAGGCGGGGTCGGTCCTCCCGCTCGTCGCGGACGAGTCGGTCCTCCACGTTTCGGACGTCCCGTCGCTCGTCGGCCTCTTCGACGGCGTGAACGCCAAGCTCGCCAAGTGCGGCGGCATCACGCGCGCCTACGAGCTCGCGGCGCTCGGCCGCGCGCTGGGGTTCAGGCTGATGCTCGGCTGCATGATCGAGTCGTCCCTCGGCATCGCGGCGGCCGTCGCCGTCGCGCCGCTCTACGACTGGCTCGACCTCGACGGGAACCTCCTCGTCGCGAACGACCCGTGGAAGGGGCTCACGCTGAAGGACGGCCGCTGGGAGCTTCCGACGGCGCCGGGCCTCGGCGTCGTCCCGGCCTGACGGGACCGCCGCCGGCGTCGCGACCCTTCGCCGGACGGGGCGGGTCTACCGGCTCTCGTCCGGCGCCGGCGGGACGAACGGGCGGAGCTTCTCCGCGAGCTCGAGGCTGCGCCGCATCACCTCGTTCCAGGGGAAGAGGGCGCCCGGGTCGACCTTGCGCCCCGGGGCGACGTGCTCGTGCCCGGCGATCCAGGGGGCCTCGAGGCCGAGCTGGGCCGTCAGGACGCCCGTCAGGCGCACGACCGTCTCGACCTGCGCGCGGGTAAAGGGGGTGCGGTTCCCGTCGCCCGTGATCTCGACGCCGACCGAGCTCCGGTTCAGGACGGTGCGGCCGTGGAGGTCCGAGGCACCCGCGTGCCACGCCCGGTGCTCGAGCGAGACGAACTGGAAGAGCCGGCCGTCCCGTCCGACGAGGAAGTGCGAGGAGACGAAGCTCGCCGGGTCGAGGAAGAAGGAGATGCAGGTCTCGTCCTCGTCCATCGCGGTGTGGTGGAGGACGAGGGTGTCGAGCGGCTGGATCTTCCGCGGGAGCCACCCCTCCCAGAAGGAGTTCGGCATCGGGATCAGGCAGGCGTCCGAGAGATCGCCCCCCGCCTTCTCCCAGAGCTCCCAGAAGAGTCGGTCGGCCGGGCGATGCACGCGCTCGAGTCCGGGCGCCCCGCCCCTGGCCTCGAGCGGCGTGCGCTCGACGCGCGGCAGCGCCGGCTGAAGCGGCCGCTCGTCGTCGAGGTCGATCCGGGGGCGGTCGGGGAGGTCCCGCGACCACTCGTCGACGACCTCGCGGGCGATCTCGCCCATCGCGTCGTTCGCCCGGACGGAGGCGCCGGGAACGTCCGGGATCCGGTCCGCGAACATCGCGAAGACGAACGTCCCCTTCGGCGTCGCGAGGACCCCCGAGTCGGCGCGGACGCCGCTCATCGTCCCCGACTTCCCGGTCCAGACGTAGCCGCGGCGGGAGGAGAGAAGTCGGGGGATCCGGTTCGCGGTGCGCGGGTTGGCGCCGAGGCGCATCGCGACGCGGCTCGATCCCCGGTCGAGGAGCGTCCCGGTGGCGGCCCGCCGCCAGAGCTCGGCGGTGTCGCGCGGCGTCATCCGGCCGAGGGGCTTCCACGGGGCGTCCTCCTCGGGGGAGCGCAGGTCGGGGATCCGCCCGACGAGCTGGATGCCGGCCAGCCCGATCTCCGCCATCCGGCAGTTCACCGCCTCCGCCCCGAACGCGTCGATGAAGTGGTTCGCGGCGGTGTTGTCGGAAAGGGCGAGCATCAGGCGAAGGAGGTCCCTCTCCGTCGGCGCGAGCCACGGCTCGAACTCGTCGAGGACGCCCGAGCCCGCGGCCACGGAGCGGGGCGTCAGGCGCCAGCGCTCATCGAGCTCGAACGTCCCTTCGCGCTGCCGCGCGAGGGCCTCGACGAGGAGCGCGAGCTTGACGACGCTCGCTCCCTCGAACGTCTCCGCGTCGCGCCAGCGGAGCTCCCGGCCGCTCTCGACGTGCAGGGCGACGAGCCCCATCCGTGCGCCGCTGTCCCCGGCGAGGCGCGCCACGCGCCGCGCGAGCGGCTCGGAAGCGGGGCGGAGCCGCAGACCCGGGGGCGGGGCGGTCGAGCAGGCGGCGAGGAGGGAGAGGACCGCGGCGAGCGCCGCGCCCGTACGCCACCTCACGCGGCGGGCTCCTCGGGGGACGGGGCGGAGGCGACCCGGTTCTTCCCGCTCGACTTCGCCGCGTAGAGCGCCGCGTCGGCCCGGCGGACGACCTTCTCGGGGGTCGGGGAAGTCGGGCGGACGGCGGTCGCGACGCCGACGCTGATCGTCACCTGCAGGCGAATGCTCTCCGTCGCCTGCTCCTCGCCGGAAGCGAAGCGCGGGAGGTCGTAGAAGGCGTCGGCCTCGACGGCGTGGCGGATCCGCTCCGCCACGATCGCGCCGCCGGGGGCGTCGGTGTCGGGGAGGATGGCCAGGAACTCCTCGCCCCCCCACCGCCCGACGAGGTCGCAGGAGCGGAGCGCGGAACGGAGGACGAGCGCCGTCCGGCGGAGCATCTCGTCACCGGTGTGGTGGCCGTGCCTGTCGTTGAAGACCGAGAAGTCGTCGATGTCGATCATGACGACCGAGAGCGGGGGCGCGGGCTGCAGCTCCTCGGTCTCTCCCCGGGAGAGGGCAAAGGCGCCCGACCGCCGGCGGAGGCGCTCCCACTCGCGGGCGAGGGCCTCCTCGATGGCGCGCCGGTTCGGGAGGCCGGTGAGGTAGTCGGTGCGGGCCGAGGCGACGAGCGTCGTCACGTCGTGGAAGACGACCAGCTGGAGGACGCCTGCCGGGAGGTCGACGGCGCGGATCGCCATCTGGACTTCCCTCCGCTGGCCTCCCGGGAGGGCGAGCGCCGTCTCGAAGGCCTCGGGGGACGACGAGGCGAGGAGCCGGGCGAGCCGCGGACGTTCGGAAGCCGGGATGAGCTCGAGGAAGAGCCTCCGCCCGACGAGCTCTTCCCGGGTCGTGCCGGAGAGGCGGAGGGCGGCGTCGTTGGCGTGGACGACGAAGCCGTCGCGAAGCGTCGCGAGGGCCTGCCCGGCGTCGGAGAGGGCCTCCATGAGGGCCGTCTTCTCCAGGAGCTCGGCGCGGCGGCGGGCCTCCTCGCGTCCGCGCTGGAGCGCCTGCCCCACCTGGAGGGCGAGCGTCCCGAGGAGCTCGGCGTCGGCCCCGTCGTGCTCCACCCCTCCCGAGGCCCAGACGACGAGGGCGCCGAGACCGGAGCCGAGCGGCGCCCCGAGCCAGGAAGTCGCCGGGACGGCGGCGGCGGAGATCCGGCCGCCGGCCCGCTCGGCCTCCCATGCCGACGGTCCGAGGCAGACGGCGAGCCCGTCCGCGAGGACCCGTCCCGCGACGGCCCACATGGCGTCCCGGACGTCCTCCCCGAGGCCCTCGGGCGCCGAGTAGAGGAGCTCGACGCGCGCCGTCTCGGGGTCGAGGCCGACGACGGCGAAGCACTGCGCCGGGATGAGGCGCGCGAGGAGCGCGTGCGAGACGGGGAAGAGCTCGGCCGGCGTCTTCGACTCGCGGACGGTCCGGAGGAGCGCGAGGAGGCACTCGTGGACCGCTGCCGTCCGCCGCTCGGCCGTCACGTCCCGCGCGACGACGGCGAGTCCGCCCGCCGTCGGGGAGACGGAGAGCTCGGCGAGGAAGATCGACCCGTCGACCCTCCGGTGCCTCACGATCCCCAGGAACCCGCACGAGAGCGACTCCGGGAGCGGAGGTGGCGCTCCCGGGCGGGCCACGACCAGGTCGCGCAGGACGACGTCCACGAGGGAGCCTTCGGGAGCGCCGTGCAACGCGTGGAACGAGGAGTTGGCCCAGGTGATCCGGCCGGAGGCGTCCGCGAGGGCGAGGGACGCGCCAGCCGCGGCGAACACACGTGAAAGCAGCTCCCCCGGGCTTCCCGATCCGTTCGTCGAGGGCATGCAGAGACAGGATAAGACGTCCGCTGTCGGAACGGCTCACTAGAATGGAACCTTGGCCCTCGCGACGGCCCCTCTCCCGCCTTCCGCCGGCCGGCTCGCCGCCCTCGATCTCTTCCGTGGGGCGACGGTCGCCGCCATGCTCTTCGTCAACAACCCGGGGAGCTGGGCGCACGTCCTGCCGCCGTTCGGCCACGCGGAGTGGCACGGCTGCACGCCGACCGACCTCGTCTTCCCGTTCTTCCTGTTCATCGTCGGGACCGCCTCGGTCCTCTCGCTCGGCAAGCGCGCCGCGCAGGGGGGCTCCCGCCGGGAGCTGGCGCGGCACGCCGTCCGCCGCGGGGCGACGATCGTCCTCGTCGGCTGGGCGCTCACCGCCTTCCCGTTCGACCTGCACCGCCTCCTCCACCTCAGGATCCCGGGCGTCCTCCCGCGCATCGGCGTCGTCTACGCCCTCGGCGCGCTTCTCCTCCTCGCCGCGCCGGCGCGGCGGAAGGCCGCTTTCCTCGCCGCGGCGACGGCTCTCCTCCTCGCGCTCCACACGGCGCTCCTCTTCCTCCCCGGCTACGACCTGAGGCTCGAGGGGAACCTCCAGGCGGCGATCGACCTCGCGCTCCTGAAGGGGCACCTCTGGAAGCCCTCGTGGGACCCGGAGGGAATTCTCTCCACCCTGACCGCCCTCGCCACGATGCTGACGGGAGCCCTCGCGGGGATCCTGCTGACGTCGAAAGTCCCGCTGAAGGGGCGACTCGCGGGCCTCGGTCTCGCGGGGGCCGCGGGCGTCGTGGCGGGGCTCGCGTGGCAGGCGTCCGGCCTTCCGCTCAACAAGGGACTCTGGACCGGCTCGTACGTCCTCTTCACCTCCGGTGCGGCGTGCCTCTCGCTCCTCGCCGCGATCGTCGTCGTCGACCTCCTCGGCGTGAAGAGGCCGTTCGCGCCGCTTTTCACGTTCGGGACGAACCCGCTCCTGGCCTTCGTCCTCTCGGGCCTCCTCGCGAAGGGACTCGGCCTGGTGAAGCTGACGGTCGCGAGCGGGAAGGCCGTCTCCCTCCACAGGCTCCTCTTCGAGAAGGTCTTCTCGCGGGTCGGCGACCCGTACCTCGCGTCGCACCTGCAGGCGCTCGCCGTCCTCGCGGTCTGCTGGGCGGTCCTTCGGACCTGCGAGAAGCGTGGCTGGTACTGGAAGGTCTGATCAGCCCGAGGCGAGGATCCGGCGGGGAGTCTCCGAGGCGGCGTGCCGCGCCTCCTCCTCCGTCGCAGCGCCGCACGACGCCATCCGATCGACGCAGTCGGGCAGGAGCGCGACGCTCCCGGCGAGCCCGCCCGAGGCGTTCCTCACGGCGCCCTCCGACACCGTGAGAGTTTCGCCCCAGACGGCGTAGCTCCCGTCCGCGAGGCCCGCGCACGGCGCCGCGTCGCTGATGAGAGCGAAGCCCTCCGGGCCCTTGCAGCGGCGGACGAGGGCGAGCATCTCGGGGGAGAGGTGGTGGAGGTCGGCGATGACGTCGA
>CAZNSS010000132.1:0-9071 GCA_964575465.1 uncultured Holophagales bacterium
TCACGTCGTCGCCGACGTTGACGACGGCCGCGCCCCAGTCGTCCGCGTGCGTGGCCCGCCACTCGCGACGGAGGACCGACTCCTCGATCCGCGTCTTCTCGCGGTCCTCGCCGACGATCGCGAGGCGGCTCTTCGTGACGAAGAGCTTCTCGCGCCAGAGGCCGTTCCTCACGAGGACGACGCGCGTCCGCGTCGCCGTGGGCGCGAGCGCGTCGAGCGCGGCCTGGATCGTGGGGAAGTCGCCGCTCCCGTCCTTCGCGACGACGAAGTCGACGCCGGCGGGGCGGGGCGTCGGCGGTGCAGGCGCCGCCGGGGCGGCGAGGAGGAGAGGGAAGAGCAGCGCGGCGAACGGAGGCCGGGAGAAGGCTCTCACCTCGCCTCCACGCGGAACCACGCGACGTCGGTGAAGTCTTCTCGGCCCGGTGTCGCGAGCGGCGCCGTGAAGAGGGCGAGCCGCGCCCCGACCCACGCCCCCTCGCGCGCGACGGCCTCGCCGCCGATCGGCGCGAACGTGACGCCGTCCTCGCTCGTCGAGAAGCGGAGCCGCGCCCCCGGCTCCACGGCGACGCGCAGGAAGAGGCGGCCGGAGCGGACGCGGCGCCGCTCGACGACGCGCTCGGCCCCTTCGCCGAGGACGTCGTCGCCGGAGGCGAAGACGGCCTCCCACCCTCCGGACGTCCTCGCGATGGCGGCATACGCGGCGTCGCGCCCGAGGACGGCGAGGCCGCTCGCGGCCCCCGGCGTCTTCCCGTGGAGCGCGACGAGAGCCGTCGCGACGAAGCGCTCCGCCGGCAACCTCGTCCGGAGGACGTTCGGTTGCCGCGCGATCGAGGCAGGGGTCTCGGCCGTCTTCGTCGCCGGTTGGAGGCGGAGCGCGCCACGCCTCGCGGCGAGCGACAGCCAGGCGGGCGAGGGGTTCGCGTTCCAGGCCCACATCGGGGAGAGCGACGGGCCGTCGAACTCGTCGGAGAGCTGCACCGACTCGAGAGGTGCGCCGCGGCCGGCGTCCGGGGGAGCGCGGACGAGGACCGGCTGCCCCTTCCCGTCGCCGTCCGGGTCCTCGCCGATCACGGGCCAGCCGTCGCGCCAGGAGACGGGCTGCAGGTGCGTGACGCGCCCGTACGCGCCGCGGTCCTGGAAGTGGACGAACCACCACTCGCCCGAGGGCGTGTCGACGAGGGCCCCCTGGTGAGGGCCGTTCACGTCGGTCTTTCCCTGGTCGAGGACGACCTTCTCCTCGTACGGGCCGAGGACGCTCTTCGACCTCAGGACGACCTGCCAGCCTGTCCTGACGCCCCCTGCCGGGGCAAAGATGTAGACCCACTCGCCGCGCCGGTAGAGCTTCGGCCCCTCGATCGTCGGATGGCGGGCGCCTCCCTCGAAGACGTTCACCCCCTCGTCGAGGACGGAGAGTCCATCGGGCGAGAGCCGGTGAACGGTGAGGATGCCGTTGAACCCCGCGCGGCTCTTCGCCCAGGCGTGAACGAGCCAGAGCGAGCCGTCGGCGTCGCGGAACGGGCACGGGTCGATCCACCCCTTCGCCTCCTTCACGAGCCGGAGCGGCTCCCAGGGGCCGCGCGGGTCCCGGGCGCGCGTCGTGAAGACGCCGACGTCGGGGTCGCCGTACCAGGCCTGGAACCCGCCGCCGTCGTACCGGAGGGACGGGGCCCAGACGCCGCCCCCGAGGCGCGGCACGTCGTAGCGGGGCGAGGGGAGCCGGGGCGCGGCGTGCCCCGCGAGAGACCAGTGGACGAGGTCCTTCGAGTGGAGGAGCGGGAGGCCCGGTACCTCGTGGAAGCTCGAGGCGACGAGCCAGTAGTCGGTTCCGACGCGGATCACGTCGGGGTCGGACCAGTCGGTGAAGAGGATCGGGTTGCGGTAGGTCTCCGCGCTGCGCGCTGGAGCGTCCGTTCCGGCGCGCAGCGGAGAGCGGGCCTCCGACGGCCGTGCCGCAGCCGAGGCGAGGAGGACGCCGAGGAGGAAGCTCGTCGCGATGGCGACGAGAAGGAAGCGCGAAGCGCCCTCCGGGCGGGAGAAGGGGGCCGTCGGCGACCCGCGACGCATGATCGGAGTGTACCAATGGTAATACCATTGTGTCCGCTAGAATCGTAAGCTACGATCGCCCAGCCTGGCCGGGACCGGTCCAGCGCCCTTTTTGGAATGACCATTTGAGGGAACAGGAGCTCCCGTGATGCGCCGAAACGTCCTCCTCCACGTCTCCCTCGCCGCCCTGCTCGGCGTCGCTCTCGTCGCTGCGGCGCCCGTCGCCGCGCAGGCGCCCGCCGCCGCCGACGCGGTCGCGACGAAGGGCCGGAGCGAACCGTCGTTCACGCAGCCCTCCCTCGCACCGGGCGTCGACTACACGCTCCCGGCCGAGGCCGACGTGAAAGCCGTCCTCGACCGGATCCGCGAGCACTTCGAGCGCTCGACGCCCTACGGCGTCATCGACACCGAGACCGGCGCGCCGATCACGGACGTCGGCAAGCCGAAGAAGAGCGCCGGCATCGACACCCGCAAGGGCGAGTTCCTCGACTGGACCTACTCGATGGGCGTCGTCCTCGCCGGGATGATCCAGGCGACGGAGGTGACCGGGGACCCCCGCTTCGCCGCCTACACGGAGAGGAACTTCGACTTCATCTTCGACCACCTCCCGTACTTCCGGGCGCAGGCGAAGGAGTTCGGCCCGCAGAAGGACGGCTACCGGCGCCTCCTCGACATGCGCGAGCTGGACGACTGCGGCTCCATCGGCGCGGCGCTCGTGCGGGCCTACGCGCGGAAGAAGGACCCGCGGTACCGGGAAGGGATCGACCTCGTCGCCGAGCACGTCACGAAGAGGCAGCCGCGGCTCCCCGACGGCACTCTCTGCCGGCCGCGGCCGCAGCCCGTCTCGCTCTGGATCGACGACGCCTGGATGAGCATCCCGTTCCTCGCCCGGATGGGGGAGATGACCGGCGAGAGGAAGTGGTTCGACGACGCGGCCCGGCAGGTCCTCGGCATGTCGGCACGCCTCTTCGACGAGAAGAAGGGGCTCTACGACCACTCCTGGTTCGAGAACGCGACGCCGGTCGACCCGAAGTTCTTCTGGGGGCGCGGCGCCGGGTGGATGCTCATGTCGATGGCCGAGCTCCTCACGCTGATGCCGGCGGACCACCCCGACCGGGCGAAGGTCCTCGACCAGTACCGCCGCGCGGTGGCGGGCGTCGGCGCCGTCCAGGGCGGGACGGGGCTCTGGCACCAGCTCCTCGACCGCGACGACAGCTACCTCGAGACCTCGGCCTCGGCGATGTACGTCTTCGCCATCGCGCGGGGCGTCAACCGCGGCTGGCTCTCGACGGCCTGGGCCCCGGCGGCGCAGGCGGGCTGGCAGGCCGTCGCGCGGCGCGTGCGCCCCGACGGGCAGATCGAGGGGATCTGCGTCGGGACGACGGCCGCCTACGACGCCGTCTACTACTACAACCGCCCGACGGACCTCGGCGCGATGCAGGGCTACGGCCCGACGCTGATGGCCGGCGCCGAGATGCTGACGATGCTCCGCTCCTTCGACGTCGAGAAGAAGCTGAACACGTTCCACTGGCGCGCGAAGAAGGGGGCGGCGAAGCCGTGAAGCTCGAGCACGTCGCGCTCCTCGTCGCCGACCCGCCCGCGATGGCCCGCTGGTACGCGGGGCACCTCGGCATGAAGGTCGTGAAGAGGAGCGACGAGGCGCCGGGCTTCGCACGCTTCCTCGCCGACGCCGAGGGAGTCTCGGTCCTCGAGACCTACGCCTCGGACGTCCACCCCGTCCCGGACTACCGGGCAATGGACCCCGCGCTCCTCCACGTCGCGTTCACGACGGGGGAGATCGAGGGGACGCGCGACCGGCTGATCGCCGCGGGGGCGACGCCGGTCGGGGAGATCACCCAGAATGACGCCGGCGACCGGTTCGCGATGCTCCGCGACCCGTGGGGGCTCGCGCTCCAGCTGGCGGACCGCGCCCGGCCGCTCGCCGGACGGGCCCAGGAGGAATCGAAGTGAACGAAATCGCGGACATCGGCCTCGTCGGCCTCGCGGTCATGGGCGAGAACCTCGTCCTCAACATGGAGAGCCGGGGCTTCACGGTCGCCGTCTACAACCGCACGGTCGACAAGGTCGACGCGTTCACGTCGGGGCGCGGCAAGGGGAAGAAGATCGTCGGGACGCACTCGATCGCCGAGCTCGTCGCCTCGCTGAAGCGGCCGCGGCGCGTCATGCTGATGGTCAAGGCGGGCAGGCCGGTCGACGACTTCATCGAGCAGCTCCTGCCGCACCTTTCGCCGGGCGACATCGTCATCGACGGCGGGAACTCGCACTTCCCCGACTCGATCCGCCGGACGAAGGAGCTCGAGGCCCGGGGTTTCCTCTTCATCGGGACGGGCGTCTCGGGAGGAGAGGAGGGGGCGCTGAAGGGTCCGTCGATCATGCCCGGCGGATCGCCGGCCGCCTGGCCGCACGTGGCGCCGATCTTCCAGGCGATCGCGGCGAAGGTGGAGGACGGCACGCCCTGCTGCGACTGGGTCGGCGCCGACGGCGCGGGCCACTTCGTGAAGATGGTCCACAACGGGATCGAGTACGGCGACATGCAGCTGATCTGCGAGGCGTACCAGGTCATGTCCCAGCTCCTCGGGATGGGCGCGCCCGAGATGCACGGGGTCTTCGCCCGCTGGAACCGAGGCGACCTCGACAGCTACCTGATCGAGATCACGCGCGACATCCTCGCGTTCCGCGACGCGGACGGGAGCCCGCTCGTCGAGCGGATCCTCGACACGGCGGGGCAGAAGGGGACGGGGAAGTGGACGAGCGTGACCGCGCTCGACCTCGGCATCCCGCTCACGCTCATCAGCGAGGCCGTCTACGGACGGTGCCTCTCCGCCCAGAAGGACGAGCGGGTCGCCGCCTCGAGGCTCCTTCCCGGCCCGACGGCGACCTTCTCCGGCGACAAGGCCGCCTTCCTCGACGACCTCGAGAGGGCGCTCTATGCCAGCAAGCTCGTGTCGTACGCGCAGGGATTCGCGCTCATGCGCGCCGCGGCGAAGGAATACGGCTGGGAGCTGAGGTACGGGAGCATCGCGCTCCTCTGGAGGGGCGGCTGCATCATCCGATCGGCGTTCCTCGGGAAGATCAAGGCGGCCTACGACGCCTCCCCCGACCTTCCGAACCTCCTTCTCGACCCCTACTTCCGCGCGAAGGTCGAGTCGGCGCAGGAGGCGTGGCGGCGGGTCGTCTCCGCGGCCGTCCTCGGCGGCGTCTGGGTGCCCGCGTTCGCGACGGCGCTGAGCTGGTTCGACGGGTACCGGTGCGAGCGCCTCCCGGCGAACCTCCTCCAGGCGCAGCGCGACTACTTCGGCGCGCACCAGTACGAGCGGGTCGACCGCCCGCGCGGCGAGTTCTTCCACACGAACTGGACCGGGCGCGGCGGCTCGACGGCGTCGTCGACCTACGGCGCCTGAGGGCGGGGCGCGCCGCCCTCAGCCGCGGAACGTCCAGCGGAGCTTGAGGACGAGCTCGTCGGAGGCGAAGCGGAGCGACGTCGTCCCGCCGTTTTCCGCGTCCGTCTCCTGCCAGCCGTGGTTCCAGACGAGGATCAGGTCCTGGCCGGGCCGGGGAGTCCAGCGGACGCGCGCGAAGAGGCCGAGGTTCCTCGAGACGGTGTCGTACTGCCCGTTCGCGCTGAGGACCAGGTCGGGGCTGAAGGCGTACGTCGAATTCAGCTGGAAGAGCCGCTGGACGAAGTCCCCCTCCGGGAGGCGGCCCGAGTTCTGGAGGCCCGAGAGGCGGAGCTGGAGGTGCCCGCCGCTGTTCGACCAGCCGACGTGGGCGCTCGCCTCGGTGAGACGTCCCGAGTAGAAGCCGCCCCACGCGATCTCCCCTCCCGTCTGCCACGTCCTCGCTGCCGAGCTCGAGACGGAGACGCTCGACCGGCCGAACTCGTAGCGCCCCGGAGGGATCACGACGCCCTCCGAGACCTCGAACGGAGCCTCGAGGAGCTCGTACTCGCGGACGAGGCCGAGCTCCGACCGGTCCCCGGACTTCAGGCGGAACTGGAGCGGCGAGGCGAAGACCTGCCACGACTCCGTCGTCCCGGAGAGGTCCGTGACGAGCTCCCCCTCGAGCTCGAAGAAGAGCTGGTGGACGAACGACGCGAGCGGACCCCCGCGGGGACGCGGCATGTACTCGACGGCGCCGGTCCACTGGCGCGTCCCGGGCCTCGGGAGGAACCCGAGCGACGGGGAGAGGGCGTCCCCGAGCTCGTTCACCCGGGCCATGACGTCCCAGAGGTCGTTCGGGTAGTCGACCTTCACGCCCCAGCCCGTCCTCTGCCCGTCGGGGAGGTCGCCGCGGCTCCCGGCCCAGAAGGCTCCCACCGCGAAGTTCCTGTCGCCCGCGAACGTCGACGTCTGCCAGACCGCGTCGACGCCGCCGAGCGTGCTCGCCGCGCGGCCGGTCGGCTCGCCGTCCGTCACGAGCGCGCCGACGCGGAGGTGCGAGTCGACGTCCCAGGTCAGGCGCCCGGCGAAGAGGTTCGTCCGGTCGGTGAGGTCCGTGTCGCGCATCAGGACGTCGAGCGCCGCGAACGAGAACGCGCCGGAGCGGACGACGACCTTCGCGCCGACGTCGATCGGGACGGTCTCTCCCTCGTAGAGCCCCACGCGCCGCGAGTAGAAGGGGACGAACGTCCCGCCGAGCCCGAGACCGAACGTGAAGAGGTTCGAGCCCTCGAGGAAGAACCCCCGCTTCTCTGGAAAGAAGAGCGGGAAGCGGGTGAGGTTGATCTGGCGCGTGTCGACGTCGGTCTCTGCGAAGTCGGTGTTTACGGTGACGACGCCGCCGAGGTCGGGCGTCGGGCTCCAGCCGACGTCGACGCCGGCCGTCCCCTTCAGCACGGCCGGCGTCCCCGCCTCGTCCGTCCGCCTCCCGAGGGCGTATGGCGTAGCCGAGAGGCCGAGCCCCTGCTCGAGCTCCCCGAGGCCGGAGAGGCGGCCGGCCCGCGAGAGGTCCCAGAGCTTCGAGTCGAGCGTCGTCCCCGCCCATCGGAGGCTGATGAGACCCCGGGGAACGTACCGGTCGAAGTTCAGGCCCCACGAGGCGAGGCCCTTCCGGAACCCGACCGAGCGCGACGGCAGGTGCATCTCCGCGGTCCAGCCGGTGGCGTTGCGCCGCGCGGCGACCGTCCAGAGACCGTCCCAGTCGGTCGAGGCGCTCTCGGGCCCCGAGATCAGCCCGTCCTGCTTCGCGCCCGCGGCGTTGAACCGAAAGAAGTAGCCGTTGCGTCCGTCCCCGAACGTGTCGACGACGACGGTCACCTGGTCGTCGCCGCCCATGTCCCCGTCGCGGAGCATCGTGTGGATCCCGATCCGCGCGGGCTCGGGGTCTGCGCAGACGAAGCCGAGCGTGAGGCCGTCGCGGTCCGCGAGGACCCGGATCTCGGTGCGGTACGGCGTCGGGCCGCCGGATACCGGCGACTGCTGGACGAGGTCGTGGATGACGCCCGCCGACGCCCACGCCTCCTCGTCGAGGACGCCGTCGACGCGGATCGACGCCGAGGGCCGCCCCGCGGTCACCCCGGGCGGCTGCGCGAAGAGAGGGGGCGCCGCGAGGAGGCCGGAAAGGAAGACGACGGAAGCGAGGAGAGCGCGCCGCACGAAGGAGCGATTCTCGTCCTTTCAGGCCGGCCTGGCACCCTCCACGAGCGGCTCGAGCCGCGGGGCGAGGAGGTGGTGCACCCCGAAGGCCAGGAGGTAGGCCGAGGCGCAGATCGCGAAGAGGATCGCGTAGCCCTGCGTGGCGGGCATCCGGTCGAGGAGCCAGCCGGAGAACCAGGGGAAGAGGATGCCGCCGACCGACCCGGCCATGCCGCCCAGGCCGACGATCGTCGCGATGTCCTTCTTGGCGAAGACGTCCGAGACGGTCGTGAAGAGGTTCGCGGACCACGCCTGGTGCGCCGAGCCGGCGAGCCCGATGAGGAGGACGGCCGGCCAGTCGCCGACGCTCGTGGCGCCGAGGATCGGGAGGACGCAGAGGGCGTAGAGGAACATCCCCGTCTTCCGGGCGCGGGTGACGCTCCAGCCCCTCTTCGTGAGGTGGCCCGTCAGCCAGCCCCCCGCAATGGAGAGGACGGTGACGATCGCGTAGATCGTCACGAGGTGGACCCAGCTCTGCTTGATGACGAGGCCGCGCGTCTTCTTGAAGTAGTCGGGGAGCCAGATGAGGAAGAACCACCAGACCGGGTCGGTCATGAACTTCGCGACGATGAAGGCCCAGGTGGCCCGGAGCTTCAGCGCCGCGCCCCAGCCCATCGGCGTCCCGCCGCTGCCGCCCTCGTCCGCGTCGCTCCGGATGTGGGCGAGCTCCGCGGGGTCGAGCCCCTTTCGCTTCTCCGGCACGTCGTAGAAAGGGATCCAGAGAAAGAGCCAGAGGAAGCCGGTGACGCCGGCGAAGACGAATGCGGAGCGCCAGCCGAATGCCAGCGCGATGGCCGGGACGAGCGCGGGGGCCACGATCGCCCCGACGTTCGTCCCCGAGTTGAAGAGCGCCGTCGCGAAGGCCCTCTCCTTCTTCGGGAACCAGAGGGCGACGGCCTTGATGGCGGACGGGAAGTTCCCCCCCTCGCTCGCGCCGAGCGCGATGCGCGCCGCGAAGAACCCCCGGACCGAGCCGACGGCGGCGTGACCGATCGCCGAGAGGCTCCAGAGGACGAGCGACACGGCGTACCCGATCTTCGTGCCGAAGCGGTCGACGAACCAGCCGAACGCCAGGAGGCCGACGGCGTAGGCCCCCTGGAAGGCGGAGTTCACCATCCCGAACTGCTCGTTCGTCCAGCCGAGCTCCTGGTCGAGGAACTCCTTGACGAGCGCCAGGATCTGGCGGTCGATGTAGTTGATCGTCGTCGCCAGGAAGAGGAGGCCGCAGACGACCCACCGGTAGCGGCCGATCGCGCCGGTGGCGCCGTCTCCTGCGTTCGTTCCCATCGCGTCCCTCCGTTCCGTCCCGGGGCCGGTCACGCGACGAGGTCGCGCTCGAAGGCGTCGTGGTCCGCGAGCGCGGCGAGGCGCGCG
>CAZNSS010000133.1:0-9039 GCA_964575465.1 uncultured Holophagales bacterium
TCGCCTTCCTGACCTTCGCCGGCGCGCTGTACCTCGGTCGTCCCCCCAACGGTCGGGGGAGACGAGGTCCTCGTCGTCGGCGGAGGGCTCGCGGGCCTCACGGCGGCGTGGCGGCTGCGGCAGGCGGGCGTCGCCGTCCGCGTCCTCGAGGCGCAGGAACGGGTCGGCGGGCGCGTGCTCAGCCTCCGTGGCGCCTTTCCCGAAGGCCTCCTCGCCGAGCTCGGCGGCGAGCGGATCGACGGCGGGCACGAATGCCTCCGATCCCTCGTTGCCGAGCTGGGGCTCGAGCTCGACGATCTCCTCGTCGAGCCGCCCGGCGTGGCGGAGACCTTTCATTTCGGCGGAGCGCGCCGAAGCGAAGCGGAGCTGGTCGAGGCGATGCGGCCCGTCGCCGAAGCGGCGCGGCGCGACCTCGCCCTCCTCGGCGAGTCGCCGGACGTCACCTGGCGGGGGCCGGAAGCCGCCCGCGCCCTCGACGCCCTGTCGATCCCGGCGTGGCTCGAGAGGGCCGGTGTCTCCGGCTGGGTGCGGACGCTGGTCGAGGTCGCCTTCGAGGCGGAGTGCGGCCTCCCCCCGGGGGAGCAGAGCTGCCTGAACTTCCTCCTCTTCGCGAGCTTCGGTCCGGATCAGCCGAGGTTCCACGGAGACGGCGACGGGCGCTTCCAAGTTCGCGGGGGGAACGACCAGGTCCCCGCGCGCCTCGCCGGGAAGCTCGGCGAGGCGATCGTCCGCGGGACGCGCCTCGAGGCGCTCCGGACGGGGAGCGACGGGCGGTTCGTCGCGACCGTGAGGCGCGACGGCGTGAGCCGGGAGGAGCGGGCCTCGCACGTCGTACTCGCGCTCCCGTTCACTCTCCTGCGCGAGGTCCGCCTCGAGGTGCCGCTCTCCCCGGCGAAGAGGCGGGCGATCGCCGAGCTCGGCTACGGGACGAGCTCGAAGCTGACGACGGGGTGGGCGCGGCGCGAGTGGCGGCTCGCGCACGCCTCGACGGGGAGCCTCGTGACGGACGCCGGACTCCAGGTCTGCTGGGAGGCGAGCCGCGCGCAGAAGGGGACGGCGGGCGTGCTGACGAACTTCACCGGAGGGGCCGAGGGAATCGCCGCCGGCCGGGGGACCCCGGCCGAGCGGGCCGCGGAGTTCGCCACGCGCCTCGACACCGTCTTCCGCGGAATCTCCGCGTTCCACCGGCCGCAGGACGCCGTCCGGTTCCACTGGCCGACTCAGCCGTGGACGCGCGGCAGCAACGCCTGCTACCGGACGGGGCAGGTGACGGCGTTCGGCGGCTCCGAGGGAGAGCCGGAAGGGCGTGTCTTCTTCGCGGGAGAGCACACCTCGCGCCGCCACCAGGGGTTCATGGAGGGGGCCTGCGAGTCGGGCGGGCGCGCGGCGGGAGAGGTCCTCGCGACGATGGGAGGCCAGGCGTCCCGGCAGGAGACAGCCAGGGCTCGGTGATCGATCGCTCGAGCGGGCCTTCGGCCCGGCTCGCTCACCTCGCCGGGCGTTGTGCGCCGCCCGACAGGACGTCGGAGCCGGCGAGGGCGGGGGAGAGCCGAAGAGGTCACGGGCGCCGACGGCGACGAGCGCGTCAGGTCCGATGCCGTGCCCCAGGACGAGGCGCAGCCTCCCGAGGTCGCCGTCGCCCTTCTCGACCGCCGAGAAGAGCCTGACGGGCACCGGAATCGCGGCGACCTCGGCCTCCGCCGCGCGCCGCTCCTCGCAGCGCGCGGCGGTCCATGCCGCCGACGAGCACATGCTCCCCGATGAGGACGACGGCGAGCCCGCCGAGGAATCGGATGCCGGCTCTCGTCCTTTCGACGGTCCCGGCGACGCCTCCGGAACGGAGGGCGAGCCCTGCGAGGACGTCCGTTTCTACGACGCTGAAGCCGACGAGGGAGCGGTCGTGACGGCCGAGGACTTTCGCTATCTCGCCCGGCGCGAGGTATGCCACGTCGAGCGCCCGGTCGCACAGGTCGATGGGAGACTCGAGGATGGCGTCAGGGGTCGAGATGCGGCCGTCGTTCCGGAACCCGCCTGCCGCCGCGAGACTCTCCCGCTCCATCGCCCCCACCTTCCACCGCCCGGCTTCGCGCCTTCCGGGCGGTGGGAGGACTCCCCGGGCGGCGTTCCCGAGAAGGCGGATCCCCTGCCGCTGCTTCAGGAGGCGCTTCACGGAGTTGACCGTCCCGACCTCTGGCAGGGCGAGGGTCGCCGCCATCTCGAGAGGCGCCTCCGCGCCGGCGGGCTTCAGCGCGAAGGCCCGGCCCGCGGTGAGCGCTGCGAAGACGGCGGCCGCAACGAGGACGTACCGGACGCAGGCCTGCCACTCCCGACCTCCCTCATGCGCCGCCTCCCTTCGCATGCCGGCACTCCTTGGCACACCGGCGACGGGGCCCTACAGTCGGCCGATGGTCGAGTCGCAGATCGTCCTGGCCAAGATCGCCGGCATGTTCGTCGTCATCATGGCCGGGTGGCTCGCGCGCCGCCTCGATGCCGTGAAGGACGAGGTCACCTCCGCCGTGAGCCGCTTCGTGGTCGACGTGGCGTTTCCGGCCCTGGTCTTCACGCAGATGATCGGCACGGTCGACGCCTCCGTGCTCCGGGAAGGCTGGATCCTCCCGCTGATCCCCTTCGCCATCGTGGTCGTCGCCGGGCTCGCGGGGCTGGCCCTCGCTCCGCTCTTCGGCGGCCGTGCGCAGCGCAACACGGTCCTCTTCCTCGTCGTCAGCCCGAACTGGGTCTTCCTGCCGCTTCCCATCGCCGAGACGCTCTACGGCGCCGCGGGGGTGCGGGTCGTCCTCCTCTGCAACGTGGGCGCCCAGCTGGCGCTCTGGTCGATCGGAGTCTGGATCCTGCACGGCGACATCCGGCAGGCGCTCCGGAACCTCGCCCGGAACGTCGGCCTCTGGGCGACCGCCGGAGGGATCCTCGTCGCGCTGGCCTTTCCGGGGGCCCGCGCCCTGGGCAATCTCCGCTCCGCGGGCCTGACCGCGGGCGGCATCGCCGGCGCCGCGGCGTTCGACGCCCTCGCGATGGTCGGCAGCCTCACGATCCCGCTCTCGCTTCTGGCCATCGGAGCCCAGCTCGGCGCGCTTCCCGTCTCGGTCCACAGGCTTCCGCCGTCGCTGTGGGGTGTCCTCCTCTCGCGCCTCGTCGCCGCCCCGCTGGCCACGGTCGCGCTCGGCTCGGCGCTGGCGAGTGCCGGCTTACGCCTGCCGGATGTCACCCGCCAGGTCGTCTACCTGATCGCGGCCATGCCGATCGCCATCGTCTGCAGCGTGATGGCGGAGCGGTACGGGGGCGACGCGCAGCTGGCGGCCCAGGGGGTCTTCTATTCCACGTTCTTCAGCCTGCTGACCGTGCCGGTCCTCTTCCTCCTCTTCTGAGGAGGGCTTCGGGAAGAACGAGCAGCCGACCACGATGCCAGACCCGACGCGGTGGGTGTGGTCCTGGCAGACCGCGCAGCCGTCCGTTCGGAAGCGGAACGCGCGGTCGTGCGACCCGAGATCGACGTCACGCCGGGCCGCCCTCGCGTCAGTTCCCCTTCGCGAGGCTGCAATCCCCGCCGGCTTCCTTGCAGATCCGGAGGGCGGCGGACGCGACGACCGACGTCTCGTCGGGCTTGCCCGGCGTGGCGACGGAGGCGATCAGGAGGTGGACGACCCTCTCGTCGACCTGCGAGACCTCGAGGCCGACGACCTGCTTGCCGTCCGCGAACTCCAGCGTGAGCTTCGCCGGGTCCTGCTTCGTGAGGCGAAGTTTCTGAGAAGACTGGACCGTCTTCAGGGCCGTCGCCCAGACCTTGTCCGCTTCGCCGGCGACGAGGACGGTGGCGACGCTGTAGCCGGGGCCGTCGGTCTTTTCCGACTGCGTCATCTCCTTGACCTTGCCGAGAGCCTTGCGCCCCAGCGTGATCCACTGGGCGTCGGCGACCTGGGACGACAAAGTCACGAAGGACAGGAGCACGACCGCGAATCGCGTGGCTCGGAGCATCACTTCACCTCTCGGAGTCATTTTCCTCCGCGAGAGGCGGTCCAGGACGCTACGGCCGGTAGGCCGGGCCCCAGAAATGCGGTGCGGCCTGGAGGAACTCGATGCCGGCGGCGTGGAGGCCCGGGCGATCGGCCTCGCGTCCCCAGACGACCCAGGCCCTGGCGGTGTGGCCCGTGCGCTGGTTGACGACGACGAGTCTCGTGCCGAGGTACATGGGGACCGGGCTGTGGATCAGGGCGCCGTGGGCATTGACCGTCACCGACTCGGCCTGGGTCACCTCGTCTCCGAACCGGACGCGGAGCGGGTGGACGAGCGCGACCCGGGGGCTGCGCCGGGACTCCTTGTTCATTCTCCCGCTCCGTGGACGGCGAAGGGGAGGATGGCAGGTGGCGGGAGCGCGGGCCGCCGGGCGCGGGGACGAGGATCCCCGGACGGACGATCGGCGTCGAACTCGAATCGGCTGCGACTCATCTGCGCTCCCGTCCGCCTGTAACCCGGGATCGTCGGCGATCGTAGCAAGCTCGCCGGAGACGTCAGTCGGAACCCGAGCCCCGCACCTCCGGCACCGCGACGACCTGCCGTGGCCCGCGGGAGAGCGCTGCCGTCAGGGCGGCTTCGGCCGCGGCCAGGAGCGGCTCGGGGTCTCCCTTCCCGGGTACCGTCGCGGCGAGCCCCGCGCTCAGGGTGGCCGTGGCGACGTTGCCCGCGGTCGCGCCCGGAATCGAGATGGACTCGACCTCGGCCGCGAGCCGGCGGGCCACGGCGGTTGCGCCCTCCACGCCGGTGTTCGGCAGCGCGACGACGAAGCGCTCCGCCTCCCAGCGACCGACGATGTCTCCCGCGCGGCGGAGACCCGTCGACAGGACGGCGGCGACGCTGCGAAGGCAGTCGTCGCCCGCATCCGAGTCCTGGCTTCGGTCGAACGTCGTGAACCCATCGACCGCGAAGAAGATGGCCGACAGGGGCGTCGCCTCCCTGCGGTTCCGACGCCACTCGACCCGGAAGGCTTCGAGAAATGTCGCTCGGTTGGCGACGCCCGTGAGACCGTCGCGCCGGTCGAGATCCCGGAGCCTTCGGATCTCGGATTCCGCCGCCGCCACGGCCCCCTCGAGGTGAAGGGTCCTCGCCTCCCACGCTCGCTCCAGCTCGGCCTGGCGGGCGCGGGCGGCCTGGGATTCGCGCCGGTGCTTCGCGAGGACGGCCAGCGCGACGACGAGGAGGGTCCCCGCCGGGACGAGGATCAGCGCGAGGACGACGGACGGCGAGAGGAGCATCGGGTCGGAGCTCATGCGTGGCGATTGTCCGCCCGGCCGAGCCGAGGGCGAACGGGCACCTCACCGGAAGCCCTGGCACGCCGGCGCGGGCTCGCGGTTTCGGGGTTACGGCGGCGACGCTCCGGGGCGTGCCTCGAGGTCCTTCGTCCACGCTCGCTCCAGCTGTCGCCTTCATCGCCCGGGCCCGGGTGCGCCGTGGTTGAAGTTGAGAGAGAATCTCGACAACACGGAACAACGAAAGGAGGACCGCCCATGAAACGAGCCGTCCTGTTCGTCCTCTCCCTCGCCCTCGCCGCGAGCCCCTCGTTCGCCGCAGACGCGCCGAAAGCCACCGGGGTCAGGAGCCTCGATGCCGCCTTCACCAAGGCGATCCTCGCGGGCGACGCCGCGGCTCTCGCGGCGCTCTACGCGGACGACGCCGTCCTCGCCATGCCCGGGACGCCGGCCGCTCGGGGCGGCAAGGCGATCGCGGAACTTTTCGCGGGCCTCGTGAAGGACGTGAAGGTCACGGAGTTCGTCCTGTCGGACAGCCGCTTCGAGACGTCGGGCCACCTCTCGGCGGGATGGGGCCGCTACAGGATGACGATGGTCCCCAGGGCGGGCGGCGCGCCGACGACCGAGACGGGAACTTACTGCGGAGTCGCCACCGAGAAGAACGGCGTCTGGAAGTACGTCTCGGACAACGCGGCGGCGGATCCGGCGCCGCCCGCGAAGAAGTAGTCGAACCTCACGCGCTTGTTCCCCCTGCACGAACGCCCTATCCTCGCCGGTCGTGCACAACGCCGCTGGCTTCGGCCCCGTCTCCCGCCCTCCCGGTCGACCACGACCCGCCGAGAAGGAGGCGAAGCGGCTCCGCCTCCGCGCCGCGTCCGTCGCGCTCCTCGCCTCAGCGGCCTGGGGCTGCGCGACGACGAAGCCGGCGACGCTCCCGACCGGGCCGGGCGACACCGTCGCCACGCACGGGATGGTGGTCGCGGCCCACCCCGACGCGGCACGGGCGGGGCTCGAGATCCTCCAGGGCGGCGGCAATGCCGTCGACGCGGCGGTGGCGGCGGCGTTCGCCCTCACCGTGGCCGAACCGAACGCCTCGGGTGTCGGAGGCGGAGGCTTTGCCCTGATCGCGATGGCCGGCGGGAGCCGGCCGGTGATGATCGACTACCGCGAGGCGGCGCCGCGCGCGGCGACCGCCGGTCGCTACTACGGAAGCTCCGAGGGGCTCGCCGCGCTGACCGAGGAAGGGGCGCTCGGCGTCGGCGTTCCCGGCCTCGTCGCGGGCGCCGCGAAGGCCCTCGAGCTGCACGGGACGAAGACGCTCGCCCAGGTCCTGCGCCCCGCGATCCGCCTCGCCCGGGAGGGAGTCGTCGTCACCCCGCGCCTCGCGGGGATCATCGCGGACAAGTTCGAGAAGCTCTCGCGCTACCCGGCGGCCGCCGCGGCCTACCTGCCCGAGGGCCTCCCGCCGGAAGCGGGGACGAGGCTCGTGAACGAGGACCTCGCCCGCACGCTCGAGTCGATCGCCGCCGGAGGTCCGGGCGTCTTCTACGAGGGTCCGGTCGGGCGCGCGATCGTCGCCGAGGTGAAGAGCAGGGGCGGGCTCCTCGACGAGGCCGACCTCGCGGGCTACAGGGCGATTGCGCGCGAGCCGGTCCGGGGGAGCTACCGGGGTGCGGAGGTCCTCTCGGCCTCTCCGCCGACCGGGGGCGGGACGGCCCTCGTCGAGCTGCTGAACGTCCTCGAGGCGTTCGACCTCGCAGGGTGGGGAAAGGGCGACGTCCGGACGCTCCACGTCATCGCCGAGGCCTCGAAGATGGTCTTCGTCGACAAGGCGGCCACGAACGGCGACCCGGACTTCGTCAAGGTCCCGGTCGGGGCCCTCACGAGCCGGGAGCACGCGAAGGGCCTCGCCGCGCGGATCCGGCTCGACGCCGCCCGCTTCGACTACGAGTACGACGCGCGCGGAAGTGCCGCCTCGGACGCCCCGAGCACCTCTCACGTCTCGGTGGTGGACGGCGCCGGCAACGCCGTCGCGCTCACCCAGAGCGTGAACCTCTACTTCGGGTCGGGTCTCATGGCCCCAGGGACCGGCTTCGTCCTGAACAACCACCTCAACGACTTCGACACGGAGCCGGGACATCCCAATTCGATCGGGCCCGGCAGTCGGCCGTCGAGCAGCATCGCTCCGACGATCCTGAGGCGGGACGGGCGCCCGGTCCTCGTCCTCGGGACGCCGGGAGCCTCCCGGATCGTCACCGCCCTCGCCGAGATCGTCGTCAACACCGTCGACTTCGGCATGGGCGTCGACGAGGCGATCGAGGCGCCGCGCATCCACGCCATGGGGAAGACGCTCGAGGTCGAAGGGGGGGTCCCGGACGACGTCGTGAAACGCCTGTCCGCCCTGGGCCACGACGTGAAGGCGTTTCCGCCCCACGACGACCACTTCGGCGGAGCCCACGTGATCCGCGTCGAAGAAGGGCGCCTCGTGGGCGGGGCCGACTCGCGGCGCGACGGTTTCGCCGCCGGTTACTGAGGGCTGACGCCCCACCGGAGCGCGAGGTCGCGGACGTTCAGCAGGTGGAGGACCGGGACGCCCCGCTCGGCAAGGCGGGCCATGACGCCCCGGTCCGCGCCGAGGTCGAACGGCATCCCGCGGAGGAAGCCGTTCCGAAGGCGCAGGATCGAGGTCGACCGGCCGAGGCTCGCTTCGTTCCCGCCGCAGTTGACGTAGAGCGCCATGGGCCGGTCCCCGGCGTGCCGGGCGTAGAGGGCGAGGCGCCGGCCAATCGACTCCCCGAGGCTGGTCGGCGCGAGGAGATCGGCTCCGAGAGCCCGGGCCGACTCTGCGGCGATGCGCCCCGCGAGCGCACGCGCCTCCGGCTCGAGGTCTTTGCCGACGTCGTCCTCACCTCCGGTCGACACGGCGACGCTCGCGCGGGGAACGACCCCGGCGGCCACGAGCCGCGCCTCCATCTCGGGCCAGGTGAAGCCCGGCTCCGTCGCGCCCCAGGTCGACGCGGTGACCGACGAGACGGCGACGAGCCGCGCGTCGAGCTCGGCGCAGGCCGAGACGACCGCGAGGTCGAGGCCGGGGAAGGAGCCGGAGAAGCTCGCCGCGACGACGGTCCCTTCGTCGACGCCGGCGCGGTGAAGGCGCCGGACGAGCTCGCCGGCCCAGCGGGGCGAAGCGGAGAGGCGCTTGGCCTCGAGGCTCCCGAGGGTCGTCACGAGGGGCGTCAGCTCCGCACCGACGAGGCCGGCCTCGCGCTCGAGGACTCCCTCGGGCCGTGGAACGCCCGCGTCTCTCTTGGCTCGTTCGAGGAAGGCCGCGGCGCGCTTCATCCTCGTCTCGGCGGCGGAGGCGCGGGCCTCGACCGCGGCGCCGGCGGGCGCGCGCCGGGTGAGCCACGGTCCGAGGAGGACCCAGGCGGCCAGCGCGGCAACGCCTGCGGCGACGAGCGCTCCCGCAGGGACGCGCGACCGCCGGACGAAGGGAGGGCGGTCGCGGCTCACGCCACCCAGGGGAGGAGGAGGACGAGGAGGACGCGGACCACGACGGCGACGAGGAGCGTCACGGCGAACGTGGGGACGACACCCTGCGAGAGGGCCTCGCTGGCGATCAGTCCCGGGACGATGTATCCGATCACGCGGGCGTCCACGGGTTGCGCGGGGAGGGCGAGGAGGAGCCGCTCGGCCAGGACGTTCAGGAGGAAGCCGGCGAGGACCGCGACCGCGAGCCTCCGCCGCCCGTAGAGGACGACGAGGCGCGAGAGGCCGAACC
>CAZNSS010000134.1:0-9015 GCA_964575465.1 uncultured Holophagales bacterium
GGACAAGGCCCTCGCCGACGCCGTCGCCAAGCAGCCGTGGGACCCGGCCGTCCAGGCGATGGCGCCCCTCCCCGACGTCGTGAAGCGGCTCGCGGACGACGTCCAGTGGACGACCGACCTCGGCAACGCCTTCCTCGACCAGCAGAGCGACGTGATGGACGCCGTCCAGCGGATGCGGAAGAAGGCGCAGGACAAGGGGGCTCTCGCCTCGAACGAGCAGCAGAAGGTCGAGACGAAGGTCGTCGAGCAGAAGACGGTCATCATCGTGGAGTCGGCCAACCCCGAGGTCATCTACGTGCCGGTCTACAGTCCGACGGTCGTCTACCCGCCGCCCGTCTACCCGTACCCGCCCATCTACTACCCGCCCTATCCCCCGGGCGCGGCCTTCGTCACGTTCACCGCCGGCGTCATGATCGGCGCGGCCGTCTGGGGCGGCGCGTGGGGCCACTGCGGATGGGGCCACAACGACATCAACATCAACGTCAACAACAACTTCAACCGGAACACGAACATCAACACCGGGAACATCAACAGCGGCAACCGGGGCGGCGGCAACAGCTGGTCACACAACTCCCAGCACCGGGGCGGCGCGCCCTACTCGAACCAGGCGACGGCGAGCAAGTACGGCGGCTCGACCAGGGGCGGCAGCGCCAGCCAGCAGGGGCGCGGCGGTTCCGGCGGTGCAAGCGCCAGCCAGCAGGGGCGCGGCGGTTCCGGCGGTGCAAGTGCCAGCCAGCAGGGGCGTGGCGGTACCGGCGGCGCGAGCGCCAGCCAGCAGGGGCGCGGCGGATCGAGCCCCAGCGCGAGCTCGTCCAGCAAGGGGGGCGGCTTCGGAGGAGGCAGCTCCGGAGGGTTCAGCGGAAGCAGCGCGAAGGCCAGCAGCTCGCGCGGCGCTTCCAGCTACGGAGGCCGCAGCGGCGGCGGCGGCGGCGGAAGGAGGCGGTGAGGTGAGCGTCATGAACACGAGAAGTGCCACCTCCCTCCTCGCCGGGACCGTCTGGGCCCTCGTCCTCTCCTCGTCCCCCGCGACGGCGGCCGGGACGGCGAAGCCGGCGCAGCGGACCTTCGTCTCGGCGAAGGCGGCTGCGGACGCGCTCGTCGCCGCCGCGGAGAAGTTCGACGTCAAGGCCCTGAAGGAGATCTTCGGGCCCGACGGTATCGACCTCGTCGTCACGGAGGACGCGGTCCTCGACCGGAACCAGTCGACGGCGTGGGCCGCGAAGGCGCGCGAGAAGCTCGTCGTCGTGCCCGCCGCGGCGAACCCGAAGTCGGCCACGCTCGTCGTCGGTGCGGACGACTGGCCCATGCCGATCCCCGTCGTCAGCGACGGCAGGAAGTGGCGGTTCGACACCGAGGCCGGACGGCAGGAGGTCCTCTTCCGCCGCATCGGCCGGAACGAGCTCGACGCGATCCGGGTCTGCCGGAGATTCGTCGAGGCGCAGCACGAATACGCGTCTCAGAAGCGCGACGGGTCGCGGGTCAACCAGTACGCCCAGCGGATCATCGCCACCCCGGGCCGGCAGGACGGCCTCGCCTGGCAGGACGCCGACGGGACCTGGGGCGGCCCGGTCGCCGAGGGGATCGCCCGCGCCATCGCGGAGGGGTACGGCGAGAGGAGCGAGCCGTACCACGGCTACTATTTCAAGGTCCTGAAAGCCCAGGGGCCGTCGGCCCCGATGGGTGCGCTCGACTTCGTCGTCCAGGGGGCGATGATCGGCGGCTTCGCCCTCGTCGCGGCGCCGGCGGACTACGAGGTCACCGGTATCAAGACCTTCATCGTGAGCCACGAGGGCGTCGTCTACGAAAAGGACCTCGGCCCCGGGACGCTCGAGGTGTTCAAGGTCATGGAGCGCTACGACCCGGACGAGAGCTGGAGCGCGGTCGAGGAGCCCTGAACCCGCGGGTGCGTGTGACGCGGCCTGGCCGCGTCACACGCCTCTCCCGCCCGCCCCC
The DNA here is from genome assembly GCA_964575465.1 of uncultured Holophagales bacterium. Classification (GTDB taxonomy): domain Bacteria; phylum Acidobacteriota; class Thermoanaerobaculia; order UBA5066; family UBA5066; genus UBA5066. The sequence continues at coordinate 1,954 of CAZNSS010000134.1, forward strand.
CGCCCGCGTCACGGCAGAGCCAGGGCCGGGGTCACCGGGGCCTCCGCTTCAGAAGTTGTACGTGAGGCCCCAGAGAAGGTGGAATGAGGAGATGCCGAGCTCGCCGGACACCGAGGATGAAGTGTTCGAAGAAGAAAGGACGATCTGCTGGTCACCCCATTCGTAGACGATTCCGATCGACCCCGAGAGGTGTGCCCAGCTGAGCGTGACGCCCGTCGACACTCCGGACAGGTCGACCACCTCGAACACGGAGCCGTCGCCGACCGGCGACTTCGACGTGAAGAAACCGATGTGGAGGGACGTCTTCTGCGACAGGTCGTAGCGGCCGCCGATCGCCACGTTCGTCACGGCCTCTCGCTCGTCGTACGCCGGCGCGAACGTCGCCGGTCCCGTCCGGGAAGAACCCGCGGAGGCCTCCGTCCAGACTCCGGGAACGGTGCTGGAGAACATCTCGTACTTCGAAGTCCCGGCGTAGTACTTCACGTCGGCTTCCACCTCGCCTCGAGCGAAACGCCACGCGAGGCCGAGACTCAGCCGGGTCTGGTGCTTCACCGTGAACTCCGCCTCCGGGTCGCGGAACCAGACGGTCCTGTACCCGCTTCCCGTGGCCGCCGTCTCCTCGGCGATCAGGCTCGTCGACCCCCCGACGTGCAGGCCGGGGGCCACCGCGACGAAGCCGAGCGTGACCGCCTTCGAGAGGTCCCACTGGAGGCCCGCCGTGAGGAGGACGTCGTAGCTCGTTCCGTCGGCGCGAAACGTCCTCTGGGCGAGCGCGGCGCCGCCTGAGGTCATTCCCTGGACGGCAGATGACTGGTTGTTCGATAGGTTGAGAAACGACAGGCCGAGCGAGGCACCGAGGCGAACGTCGGGCCGAAGAGCGTACCCGGCCGCGATCGTCGGGACGATGTCCGCGTAGGAGCCGTCGGTGGAGTAGATCGTCCCCGCGCCGGAAAGCCCGGTTCCCATGACACCGCTCAGCTGCAGGGTCGGCTTCCAGGAGACCGGCGTGGGGATGGCGAATCCCAGGCTCAGCTTCTCGCTCTTCAGAACCTCCCCGCCGACGACGAAGCCGAACAGCCTGCCATTGGTGCTCATGCGCGACCCCGTGTCCGCTATGTCCCCGACCTCGCCCGAGTAGAACGTCCACTCGTAGGCGGCCGACGCGGCGCTGACCGAGCTCTTCATCGAGCGCGCGAGGCCGGCGGGGTTGTAGAAGACGGCTCCGACGCCCTCGGCCCGGGCCGTGAAGGCGCCGGCCTCGGTCCCCTCGATCTGGCCGGCCGGGTTTCGCCCCTCGTTCGGCGCGATGAAGAGAGAAGGCGCGGAGATGCTCTCCGTCTGGGCCGTGACGGGAAGTGCGGCCAGCGCAAGGAGCAATGTCCAGCGACGCATCGGGCTCCTCCTCGGCCGGTGCGGTTCGGGCGACTCTCGACTGGTCCTCTCGCGAGCGCGGCCGGCCTGGTGTCACTTTAACCCGCATCCCGGGCCCTCCATGCAGCCCAGGAAGCCCTTCTCGCACGGGTTTCGATCCCAGGCCGGGCAGTGGCCTGGACCCCCTGCCGAACGTGCTTCAGGGGCACGGAGGACTGCGGGTTTCCTCGGGAATCTACGAGGGCGTTCCCCGCTCCTCGCGAGCTAAACTCGAGAATCCGAGCGAACGCTCGGGAAGTACGGAGAAGCCCGATGAGACACCTGCGAGTCACCCTTCTGGTCGCCCTGACTGCCTTCCCCGCATTCGGCCAGCCCGCGACGGAAAAGCCCCCCTCACGGCCCCGCCTCGGACTCGTCCTGTCGGGTGGTGGCGCCCGCGGTGCCGCACACGTCGGCGTCCTGAAGGTCCTCGAGGAGATCCACGTCCCCGTCGACCTCATCGCCGGGGCCAGCATGGGTTCGATCGTCGGCGGGCTCTACGCGACCGGGATGTCGCCCCAGGAGATGGAGGACGCCCTCGCCACGATGGACTGGGACGGCGCCTTCAACGACAGCGTGCCCCGAAAGGACATGCCGTTCCGGCGGAAGTTCGACGAGTCGTCGTTCCTCACGAAGCTCACGGTCGGTATCCAGGATGGACACATCGCGATGCCGACGGGCCTCGTGGAGGGGCAGAAGCTGAACTTCATCCTCCGGCAGCTCACCCTTCCCTCGGCGCTCGTCGACGACTTCGACAAGCTCCAGATTCCCTTCCGCGCCACCGTCACCGACGTTGCGACAGGCGAGGGGATCGTCCTCTCGCGCGGGAACGTCGCCGACGCGATGCGGGCGAGCATGTCGTTCCCCGGCCTCTTCGCCCCGATCGAGCTGGAAGGCCGCCTCCTCGTGGACGGTGGCGTCGCCGAGAACTTCCCCGTGAAGTCGGCCCGGAAGGCCGGCGCGGAGGTCCTCGTCGCGGTCAACATCGGGACGCCGCCGGCCGGCAAGGAGCAGCTCACCAGCCTCACGAAGATCCTCAACCAGGTGACGAGCGCCGCGACCGCGCGGAACGTGAAGGAGTCGAAGGAAGCCATCGGGCCTCAGGACGTCTTCATCGAGCCGGACCTCGGCAACATCTCGTTCATCGACTTCAAGCGGGTCCGCGACGCCGTGGCCGCGGGCGAGCGCGCGGCCCGGTTGCAGATCGAGGAGCTGAGGAAGTTCTCCGTTCCCGAGGCCGAGTACCGGGCGTGGCGCGAGCGGACCCGGCGCAAGCCGTACGTTCCCTTCCAGATATCGTCCATCGAGCTGGTCAACCCGTCTCCTGTCTCGAACGAGGTCATCCTGTCGCACGTGAAGACGAAGCCGGGACCGTTGGACCTGAAGCAGCTCGAGGAGGACCTGACGAGCATCAACTCGATCGGGGAGTTCGACCTCGTCGACTTCCGGATCGTCCCGCGCGGAGCCGGCAACGTCCTCCAGGTCGTCATCAAGGACCGGGCGTGGGGGAGGACCTCGGCCCGGTTCGGCATCAACCTGAACTCCGACTTCAAGGGGAACAACGCCTTCGAGCTCCTCGCCTCGGTCTCCCGCACGCAGGTGAACCGACTCGGAGCGGAGTGGCGCGTCATCGCGGGGGTCGGGGAGATGACGACGATCTTCGGCGAGTTCTTCCAGCCGGTGAAGGTCTCGTCGCCCTTCTTCGTTTCCGGCATCGCCAGCTGGCAGAGGCAGACGCCCCTGGTGCCGGTCGAAGGGCTCGGCACCGTGGGGGTCGAGGAGAAGCAGTACCTGTGGGGCGCCGTCGCCGGCGTCGGGGACGGGAGGTTCTGGGAGGTGCGGGCCGGCGCCCAGCTGGGGCACCTGTGGACCGACCCGACCACGAACGAAGCCCTGCAGCCCGAGAGCGTCGACCGGGGCGCGGTCGTCGCGAGGCTGACGGTGGACAGCCGTGACAACGTCCCGTTCCCGAGCAAGGGCGTCGCCCTGCGCGTCGCGATGGACTGGGAGACACCGGCCCTCGGGGCGGACGCGAGCACGCGAAGGTTGCTCGGCATCGGCATGGTCGCGTTTTCCAGCGGCAAGAACGTCTTCCAGGTGCTGGCAACCGGGGGCAGCCCGGTGAAGACCGACCTGCCGTACTACGACGGGTTCAAGCTGGGAGGTTTCCGCAGGCTCTCCGGCTACACGACCGACGAGCTCTACGGGCCCTACATGGCCTTCGGCTCGGTGACGTACCTTCGCGAGATCAACCGCTTCAAGACCTCGATCATCGGCGGCGCCTACTACCTCGGCGTGTCGCTCGAGGCGGGCAACGTCTGGAAGGTCGGCTCGGACGTGAGCCTCTCGGACCTGAGGTACGCCGGCTCGGTATTCATCGGTATCGACAGCCCGCTGGGCCCGGTCTACGTCGCGTACGGGCAGGCCGAAGGCGGGAGGTCCGCCGTCACGTTCCAGCTCGGCGTGGCGTTCTGAGGACGAGCGTGCTCGTCGCCCGGCTGGCCCGCAGCCTGCCGGGCGCGGCCCTCGCCCTGTTGCTCCTGAGCGGTGCCGCGCGGGCCGACGACCCCACGGAAATCTGGCCCGAGCTGAACCTGTACGAGAAGCTGGGTCCCGCGACCCGGCTCTACTTCGTCGCGGCCTACGCCCGGGGCAAGGAATCGGACGCCCTGAGTCTCGACCTCGCCGGGTACTTCGATCTAACCCTCGGCCCCCCGGTGCGACGCTCGCTTCTGCAGGACGACTGGAGAGCGAAGAAGTACTTCTGGGCCCGGGTCGGCTACGACCACGTATTCAAGGCCGAGGGCAAGACGAAGGCGACGCCGGAGGACCGTGGGATCGTCGCGCTACACGCGAGGGCCTACCTGCCGGCAGGAATTCTCTTCGAGGGACGTGCACGCGCGGACCTTCGCTGGATCGGAGGCGACTACTCGACGCGGTACCGCCTTCGGGGCGAGCTGAACCGCGACTTCAACGTGCGAGAACACCTCGTCACGCCCTACATTCAGGCTGAGGTCTTCTACGACACCCGCTACGACGGGTGGGCCAGGGAGCTCTACCAGGTCGGAGCCGAGGTCGAGGTCACCCGGCACTTCCGAGTCGAGCCGTCCGTGGCGCGCCAGGTGGACCGTCTCCCGGACAGGTCCGGCCTCTGGGCGTTCGCGCTCGTCGCCCGCTGGTACTACTGAGGGCTTGCCCCGACCCCGGTTCAGCGGCGGCGCCTTTGCGCCGTCCGCTGAACCGGTCGTCAGCTGACCGGGCGTTCACTCGACCGGCTCGATCTCCCCGAGCCGCCAGCTCTTGTCGAACCACGGGTCGAGCGGACCGTAGAGCCGGAAGATCGCGTTCCAGCCCTTGCCCGGGATGGTCCGGATGAAGTTCCGTGCGCCCTTCGGCCGCTCGGGGGCGAAGTACACGTCCACCGAGCCGTCGTCGTTGGCGTGGAAGTCCTTGTCCTTGCTCGTGACCGACGGCCAGGTCTGGTCGGTCTGCAGGAAGGAGCGGGTCTGGTTGTCGTAGGCGATGACGGACCAGAAATTGTTGACCGGGACCTTCGCGGGCACGTGCAGCCGATAGGTGCGGCTGCCGTCGAGCGGCCGGCCCCTGGCGTCCACGAAGGCGAGCGCGTACTGGGAGCCGGAACCGACCATCTTGGCTTCCATCGCCGGGGTGACGCCGGTGGCGTAGAAGTAGTACTGGGAAGAGGAGTCGAGAAGCTTGATTCCGTTGCGCTCGAAGCTGTAGCCCCCGAGGAACGCGGTCCGCCACGCGCTCCCCTCGTAGTAGAAGGCCTCCTTCTCGCGCATCCGGTAGGTGAGGGCCCGTGCCGTGGCATCGCCCACGGCGGCGGCCTCGGTCAGGATCTTCTTCATCCGGGCATCGGGCGCGAACTGCTTGCCGTGCTCGATCCCGATCGCCGCGAAGAATCCGAGGGTGACCGGATCGCCCGTGTAGGGCGGCTCGGACTGGACGACGCCGTTCAGCAGCTCCCAGAACTGGTAGTCGCCCGGCCCCACCGTCACGAACGGCTCGGGGGAGATGTTGACGAACTTCATCGGCGGCGGGTTGCCCGCCTTCGCGAGCGGGTAGACCCTCGTCAGCTTCTTCGTCCGCTCCACGGCCGGCTTCAGGTCGCCCTTCTCGTCGGGGAACGTGCGCCAGGCCAGGAACATCTCGTAGGCCTGGGCCCGCGCGACGAAGTACCCCTCGGGGACCGCGCCTTCCCAGCGCGGCGGGAGGATCAGGTACTTGCCGCCCTTTCCCTTGTCGGGACCCGTCATGCCGACGTCCACCACCCACCGGTACCAGTGGTCGTTGAAGGCGCCGAGGACGCCCGGCGGCACCTCGGCCACCAGGGGGCCGTCGTGGAGGTCGATCCACATCCAGCAGTAAGGGGTGCTGGTGTTGAACGTGAGGCCCACGGTGCGGGGGAAGACGAGGTCCTCCCAGATGGGCATGGTCGTGTTGGCCGGCCCCCACTGCAGGAGGGCCTTGCGCATCGCGGCCTGGTTCACCGCGGGGATGGCCAGCAGGTACGCCTGGACGGCGCGCTGGAAGTCGAGGTTGTCGTAGAGCTTCTGCACCGAGGCGTCGGTCGGGAAGCCGTCGAAGAACTCCAGCGCGCCGAGACGGGTCTCCAGCTTGTCCGGCGTCGCGATTCCGGCCGGGATCTCGGTGGCCTTCTTCGTCTTCGGCGCCGTCTGCGCCTGCGCGGTGGCAGCCGCGAGCGCGCAGGCGAGCGCGGCGGCGAACAGGTGCGTCCCTCGCGTGTGCTTCACGGGTGTCTCCTACATCTTCCGGTAGCCCGACTTCTCGATCGTGACCCTGAGCTCCTTCCCCTTGGCGTCGAGCACGGTCTTCGCCTCGTAGACGGCGCCGTTGTCGAGCTTGGCGAAGTTGACGACGAGCGAGACCGGGGCCTTGTCGGAGTCCATCGTGCTCGCGACGCCCGCGGTGGCGAGCGTGTTGTCGGCGAGGTTCATCTCGAGGGTGAGGCTGTCCGCCGGCTTGAGGTAGGTCGCCAGGGTGAGGCGCACCTTGTTGCCGGGCTGAGGCGAGACGGAGAGCCGGCCCGCGGACTTGACCGCGTCGATCTTCGAGGGGTCCGGCGGGAGGTAGCTCTTGACGAGCGCCACGGCCTCCTTCATGTAGTCGGACAGCTCCTCCTTCTTGTTCTCGGCGATCTTCCCGCGGAGGCCCCCCTTCTTCTTCTCCGGGGCGGGCGCCGCGACCGGCACTTTCTGCAGCTTGCCGTCGGCCCCGTAGTAGCAGCGCTCCTGCGTCTGCGCCTTCTGCTCTCCCTTGAGGGACACGGTCGTCGTCTCGATCCACTCGAACTGGCGCAGGGTCGTCGCGCTGGAGGCGAGCGACGCCTTGAGGGCGGCGACCCGGTCTTCGCCGGAGGGCTGCTGGGCGATGGCGGCTCCTCCGAGGAGAAGGAGGCCGAGAGCGGTCGCAAGGTTCTTCTTCATGAGGACCTTCCTTTCGAATTCTTCAGTCCGGGCGGACCGTCCCCGGCCGTCCTCAGAGCGAGGCGGTCAGCGCTGCCGGTTCTGGCCCGGGTTCAGCGGATTCCGACCCTGTTCACCGGCCCGCCGGCGTTTGCGACGCCGGGGCTGGGCGCGACGCCGACGCCGGGAGCCCCCACGCCGA
>CAZNSS010000135.1:0-8997 GCA_964575465.1 uncultured Holophagales bacterium
GGGCGAGGAGGTTCGCCGTCGGGACGATCGGCATGTCATTCGTCGTCCGGATCGACGGACAGGCGACGTTCGTCCCGGCGCTCGACCCGATGTACGGCATCCCCTCCGCCGCCCGGTCCCGGATCGGCCCGAGGAGCCCTTCGTCCTGCATCCACTTGAGCAGGCGGAACGTGTTCCCGCCGCCGATGAAGACGGCCTCGGCGCTCCGGACGGCCGCGCGCGGATCGGGCGCCTGGTGGACGCTCAGGACCTCCTTGCCGAGCAGCGCGAGCCGCTCCCTCACTCTCGCGGCGTAGCCGTCGCGGTCGGCGAGGGCGTAGGGGACGAACGTCACGGTCTTCACGCCGGAGAGGAAGGCCGAGAGGGCCTCGGCCGCGTGGTCGAGATAGCCCTGCCCGTGGATCGTCGAGCTGCTGACGAGGAGGAGCCGGTGGCGCGCGTCGGTCATGGGGAGAGGTTACCGTGCCCCGGGTTCCGCCGCCGAGTTCAGGCCCTTCCGCCGAGGAGCCTCGCCGGGAAGAGGAAAAGTGCCCGGACCAGGGCGACGAGCCCTTCGAGCGCCCCCCCGACGATCCGGAACGGAATCGAGAGGAGCCAGAGGAAGGGGTACGCCACGAGCGCGAGGAGCGCGAGCGGCCAGCAGACGACGAGGAGGAGGAGCCAGAGGAGGAGCTTGACCATCTCGTCCCGTGATACGTCTCCCGCCGGCCCGGGTTCCCGTAATCTCGGGCCATGGCCCTCTTCACGCCCCTCACCCTCCGCTCGGTCACCTTTCCGAACCGCGTCGGCGTCGCGCCGATGTGCCAGTACTCGGCAGAGAGCGGCGTCGCGAACGACTGGCACCTCGTCCACCTCGGCGCCCGCGCCGCAGGCGGCGCCGGGCTCGTCATGACGGAGGCCGTCGCCGTATCGCCGGAAGGGCGGATCAGCCCGCACGACCTCGGGCTCTGGGACGACGGCCAGGCTGCGCCCCTCGCGCGCATCGCCGCCTTCGTCTCGGCGCAGGGCTCTGTCCCCGCGATCCAGCTCGCCCACGCGGGGCGGAAGGCGTCGACGAGGCGCCCGTGGGACGGCGGCGGCGCCGCGTCACCGGCGGACGGTGGCTGGACGCCGGTCTTCGCGCCGAGCGCGCTCCCCTTCGACGACGGCTGGCAGGTGCCGGAGGCGCTGGACGAGGCCGGGATGGACCGGATTGCCGGTGCCTTCGCGGCCGCGACCCGCCGGGCGGCCGCCGCCGGCTTCCGGGTGGCGGAGATCCACGCGGCGCACGGCTACCTCCTCCACGAGTTCCTCTCTCCCGTCGCGAACTCCCGGACGGACGCGTTCGGCGGAACGCTCGGGAACCGGATGCGCTTCCCGCTGCGGGTCGTCGAGGCGGTCCGCTGCGCCTGGCCCGCCGAGCTGCCCCTCTTCATCCGGATCTCGGCGACCGACTGGGTCGAAGGGGGCTTCACCCCCGAAGAGGCCGTCGCCTTCGCGCGGGAAGCGCGCCGCCTCGGCGTCGACCTCGTCGACTGCTCGTCCGGAGGGATGCACCCGAAGGCCGTGGTTCCGGTCGCGCCCGGCTACCAGGTCCCCTTCGCCTGGAGGGTCCGCGAGGAGTCCGGGGTGCCGACCGCCGCGGTCGGCCTCGTCACGACGTCCCGGCAGGCGTCCGAGATCATCGAAAGCGGTAAGGCCGACCTCGTCCTCCTCGGCAGAGAGATGCTCCGGACGCCGCAGTGGGCGCTACGCGCCTCGGCAGAACTCGGCTCCCCCCTGCCGGGCCCTCGTCCATACGAGCGTGCAAGGCCATTCGGGACAATGGCTTAACTGACGAGGCGGGGCACCCCACACTCAGTGCCACTTCCTTCCAAGGACAGCTGCGTCAGCTTCTCGGACCATACTTGACAAACTCACAATCAGATATCATATTAATAATAGACCTGAGGCTTCCGCCGAAGAAAACGGAACCGAAGGGCAAAACGAACGGATCTTCAATGGGAGGCAACACGATGATCACCCGATGGAACGACCCCAACCGCGAGCTCGAGTCCTTCCGCAGCCAGATCAGCCGCCTGTTCGGCGAGACCTTCCCCGCCGGCAGCCGCGCCGACGAAGCGCCCAGCCTCGCAGCCTGGGCCCCGCCGGTCGACATCAGCGAAACCCCCGACCAGCTCGTCTTCCAGGTCGAGCTCCCGGGCTTCTCGCAGGACGACCTCAGCCTGCGCGCCGAGAACGGCGTCCTGACCCTCGAGGGCGAGCGGAAGTTCGAGAAGGAGTCCGAGAAGAAGGCCTATCACCGCGTCGAGAGGGCCTACGGCCGCTTCGTCCGCGCCTTCTCGCTCCCGGTGAACGTCGACCCGGAGAAGATCAACGCCACGCTCGTCGATGGGCTCCTCACGGTCGAGCTCCCGAAGCGCGAAGAGGCCAAGCCGAAGTCGATCCCGATCGGGATCGGCACCGCGAAACAGGTCTCCGCCGCGAAGAAGTAGGGCGCGTCCCGGGGCGAGGCCGCCTCACTCGTCGCTGAAACGGCGGGCCGAAAGGCCCGCCGTCCGTCTTTGGGGCTGCGACCTCAATCGCCGAGGCAGGTGCCGAGCGCCCGGGCCGCCGAGACCCACGGATGGTCGACCGGTACCGTCTTGCGCTTGCCCACGACCTCCTCGAGAGGTACCGGCTTCGTCCCCTCGCCGCGGGCGGCGACCATGACGCCGAACTTCCCGTGCGCGACGAGCTCGGCGCAGGCCGTCCCGAGTCGCGTGGCGAGGAATCGGTCGGCCGCCGACGGGGTCCCGCCGCGCTGAAGGTGACCCAGGATCGTCACGCGCGACTCGAGTCCCGTCAGCTCCTCGAGTCGCCGTGCGAGGCCGAGCGCCCGGCCGCTCTCGTGCCCCTCGCCGGCCACCGCGTCCGCGCTCGCCTTCGCGCCCTTCTTCCCCTTGCCCGCCTTCCCCGGCTTCCCGCCCTCCTTCTCCTTCGACTTCGCGGCGACGGCCGCCTCGAACTGGTCCTTCGAGAGCGCCCCCTCGGCAACGGCGACGATGGAAAACCGCTTCTCGCTCCGGAACCGCTTCAGGATCGCGCCCGCCACCGACTCGACGTCGTAAGGGATCTCGGGGATCAGGATGACGTCGGCGCCCCCGGCGACACCCGCGCCGAGCGCGAGCCACCCCGCCTTGTGGCCCATCACCTCGACCACGATGATCCGGTGATGGCTGTGGGCCGTCGAGTGGAGCCGGTCCACCGCCTCCGTGGCGATGCCGAGGGCGGTGTCGTACCCGAACGTCACGTCGGTCAGCGCGACGTCGTTGTCGATCGTCTTCGGGAGCGTGACGACGTTCAGGCCCGCCTTCTGGAGGTGGAAGGCGTTCTTCTGAGTCCCTCCGCCGCCGAGGCAGACGAGGGCGTCGAGGTGGTGCTTGCGGTAGTTCTCGACGATGAGGTCCGTCATGTCGAGGACCTTCCCCGCCACCGGCATCGCGTTCGGCTTGTCGCGGCTCGTGCCGAGGATCGTTCCCCCGTGCGTCAGGATCCCCGAGAGGGTCCGGTCGTCGAGCCAGACCGTCCGGTTCTCCATCAGCCCGCGGAAGCCGTCGCGGAAGCCGATGACCTGCATCCCGTGGCGAAGCTCGGCGGCCTTGCCGACGGCGCGGAGGGCGGCATTCAGGCCGGGCGTGTCGCCGCCCGACGTCAGGACCCCGATCAGCTTGGTCATTCCTCTCCCTCCGGAGCCGCGATTATCCCGCCACCGCCGGTGCGGGGATCCTGACGGTTCCGCATTCAGACCGCGTGAAGGGTCCTCCTCACGCCGATCGGTCGCCGAGCGCGAGGGGCCGGGGCCTCGTCATCCCCTCGATCGAGAGGAGGTCGTCGAGCTGGACGGTCGAGAGGTAGCCCTTCTCGAGGATCAGGTCCCGCACCGGCCGGCCCGTCGCGAGCGCCTCCTTCGCCACCTCGCTCGCCCGCTCGTACCCGAGCGCCGGGACGACGGCGGTGACGATCCCGATGGAGCGCTCGACCATCTCGCGCGCGTGCTCGCGGTTCGCGGTGATCCCGCGGATGCACCGGACCCGGAGCGTGTCGATCGCCGCCGTGAGCATGTCGACCGACTGGAAGAGGTTGAAGGCGAGGATCGGCTCCATGACGTTCAGCTGGAGCTGCCCGGCCTCCGACGCGAGCGTGATCGTGAGGTCGTTGCCGATCACCTGGAAGGCGACCTGGTTGACGACCTCGGGGATCACGGGGTTCACCTTCCCCGGCATGATGCTCGACCCCGGCTGCATCGGCGGGAGGTTGATCTCGGCGAAGCCGCAGCGCGGGCCCGACGAGAGGAGCCTCAGGTCGTTGCACATCTTCGAGAGCTTCACGGCGACCCGCTTGAGGACGCCCGAGAACATGACGAAGGCGCCGGTGTCGGGCGTCGCCTCGACGAGGTTCTCGGAGAGGACGACGTCGAGGCCGGTGACGCGCCGGAGCTCCTCGACGACGAGCTCCGGGTAGCGCGGGTCCGCGTTGATGCCCGTCCCGATCGCGGTCCCCCCCATGTTCACCTCGAGGAAGAGCCGCACCGTCTCGCTCAGGCGCGCCACGTCCTCCCCCGTCGTCACGGCGAAGGCGCCGAACTCCTGCCCGAGCGTCATAGGGACGGCGTCCTGGAGCTGCGTCCGCCCCATCTTCAGGACGTCGTGGAACTCCTCCCCCTTCGCGGCGAGCGCTCCCCGCAGCCGCTCGAGCGCGGCGACGAGGCCCCGCGTCGAGAGGATCGCCGCGATCCGGAGCGCCGTCGGGTAGACGTCGTTGGTCGACTGCGCCAGGTTCACGTGGTTGTTCGGGTGGCAGGCGGCGTAGTCGCCGCGGGAGCGGCCGAGGATCTCGAGCGCGCGGTTCGCGATGACCTCGTTCGCGTTCATGTTCGTCGACGTCCCGGCGCCTCCCTGGACCATGTCGACGACGAAGTGGCCGTGGTGGTGCCCGTCGATGACCTCCTGCGAGGCCTGCTCGATCGCGGAGGCGATCGGCTCCGCGAGGAGCCTGAGCCGCGCGTTCGCGCGCGCGGCCGAGAGCTTCACCATCGCGAGGGCGCGGACGAGCGTCGGGAAGTGCGAGACCGGGATGCCCGTGATCGGGAAGTTCTCGACCGCGCGCAGCGTCTGGACGCCGTAGAGGGCGTCCTCGGGGACGTCGCGCTCGCCGAGGAGGTCGTGCTCGCGCCGCGTCGCGCCGGAGCCGTACCCCTTCTCCGCCCCGACGTCGCGCGAGCTCTGGTACTGGAGGTGCCGGTTCATGACGACGGCCACGCGCGAGACGACGTCCATCGCGGCCGCGGCGTCGCCCATGAGGCGCGCCCGCACCTCCGCGCGGGAGAGCTCCAGGACGGACAGCTCCGTCAGGGCGCGGGCCGACGTCGTGTGCTCCGACGTGTGCAGGAACGCCCCGACGCCGACCGCCTCGCCGCGCCCCTCGACCGAGAGCGGCTCGACGACGCCGTCCTTCTCGCGCGAGATCTCGACGCTTCCCTCGAGGATCACGAAGAGCGCCCTCCTCGGCGTCCCCTGGCTCCAGAGCATCGTCTCCGCGGGAACGTCCCGGCGGACGGCGGCGTCCGCGAGGAGGTCGAGGACCCCCTCCGGAAGACCCGAGAAGATCTCCGTCGCCCCGAGAGCCGTGCGCAGCTCGTCCACGAGACACCTCCTGGAGCCGCATCGCGCGGCTGGCGAACATTGTAGAGAGGGCCCTCGCCGCGGCGCGGCGTAGAATGCCGAGCCGGAGGAGTGACGCGAGGCGGAGCCGTTGCGTCCGTGTTCGTCGGGTCGCCGGCTTCGCCGCGAGTCCAGACAGGAGCACGCGATGAAGAAGTTCCCGCTCGCCGGAATCCTCTGCCTGCTGAGCCTCGCCGCGCCGGCCGGAGGCGCCAGCGCGCAAGCCATGGACGCCACGGCGGCGCCGCTCCCGCGGGCGGAGTCGGGTGCGTCGCTGAAGGGCCTGGGCACGAGCGGCCTGAACTGGGGAGCGATCTCGAACGCCGTGACGGCGCGGACGGTCCCATCGCCGCTCTGCTCCGCGGTTCCGTCACTGGCCGCGGCGTTTTCCTCGACGGACGCCTCCGTCTACCTCTACTTCCGGATCTCGGGATACGCCCCCGGCGAGCAGCTCACCGCGGTCTGGTGGGACCCGAGCGGCGAGGTCTACAAGAGCAGCCCGTGGGATCCGCTGAGTACGGCGGGAAGCACCTACTGCCTCTCCTCCCGGCTCGACGTGGCCGGAACGGCCGCGGCCTCGCGAACCGGGCAGTGGAAGGTCCAGGTCTTCTCGAACCAGATCACCGACGTCCCCTACCTGACTCTCTACTTCACCATCTCCGGGGGCGGCGGCGGCTTCCCCGCCGTCACCAGCGCGATGACGACGAAGTCGGTCGCGGCCGACCCCTGCTCGGCGATCCCCTCCTCGGCGACGTCGTTCGTGTCGACCGACCCGGCGGTCTACCTCTACTTCCGGATCACGGGCTTCCAGAACGGCGAGGGGCTCACCGCGGTCTGGTGGGACCCGAGCGGACAGGTCCACGCGAGCCACCCCTGGACGCCGCTCAGCACTCAGTACCCGGGGTACTGCCTCGCAGACCGCCTCGACCTCGCGGGGACCTCCGCGGCGTCGAAGCTGGGCACGTGGCACGTCCAGGTCCTCTCGGACAAGTGGACGGACATTCCCTACGTCGACCTGACCTTCACGGTCGCTTCGGGCGGGGGCGGCCCGGTCGCGGGGACGTGGCTGCTCAGCTCGAGCGCCCGCGTCCAGGGGGCGGGAGCGTTCTGGCAGACCGACCTGACGATCCGGAACACCGGCTCCTCGCCGGCGAACGTGACGGTCAAGTTCCTCGGCCATTCCGGCGACGGCCGCGGCGGGCCGGACCGGTCCGCCACGATCCCGGCCGGGCAGACCCAGACCTGGCGCGACGTCCTCTGGACCCTGTTCGGCCTCTCGACCGACTACGGCCCGATCCTGGTCCGTTCGACGACGGCGAGCCTCGCCGTCCTGGGCCAGACGTGGACCTCCGGCGGGGGAGGAACCTACGGCCAGAGTGTCCCCGTCCTCGCGACGAGCGAGCTGATCGGGGCGACGCCGCGGTCGATCCTCGGCGTGAGGCAGGACACCTCATTCCGGACGAACCTCATGCTCGCGAACGCGACGGAGTCGAACGTGACCGTCGTCGTCCAGCTGGTCTCGACCGAGGGCTCCGTCCTCGGAACGCTGAACCGGAGCCTCGGGCCCCTCTCCCGCGACCAGCTGAACGTCGGTGCCGACTTCGGCTACACGAGCCTCCCCGACGCCGTCCTCGTGATCTCTTCGCCGACCTCGGGCGCCGCCGTCGGCGCCTACGCCTCGGTCATCGACAACGCGACTCAGGACCCGAGAACGCTCCTGCCCCGCTGAGACCCGGCGTCCGGTCACCCCGGCCCGCCTCGGGGGCCGGGGCGACGGCGCCCTATCGCCCGCGCAGCGGCCGCCGGAAGGCGCTCGCGACGAGACGGTCGAGGAGCGGACCGAGGGGAAGGCCCGCGGCCTCCCACATCTTCGGGAACATCGAGATCGGCGTGAAGCCGGGGAGCGAGTTGATCTCGTTCAGGAGGAGTCGCCCGCTCTTCCTCTCGAGGAAGAAGTCGACGCGCGCGAAGCCGGCGCCGCCGACGGCGTCGAACGCCGCGCAGGCCATCCGACGCACCTCCTCGCGCGTCGCCTCCGGGACGTCCGCCGGGATGACCGAGTAGGAGCGGTCGTCGATGTACTTGTCCTCGTAGTCGTAGAACTCGTGCCCGGGGACGATCTCGCCCGGCAGCGACGCCTCCGTCGGCCCGCTCTCCCCCTCGAGGACGGCGCACTCGATCTCGCGCGCGTCGGCCGCCTCCTCGACGAGCGCCGTCGCGTCGACGGCGAGCGCGGCCTCCACCGCCGCGCCGAGCTCTTCGGGCCGCTTCACCTTCGTGATGCCGACCGAGGAGCCCGCGCAGGCGGGCTTGACGAAGACCGGAAGGCCGAGGGCCTCGACCCGCGGGAGGAGCGCCGCGCGGAGCGCGGGCGCATTCCACGATGCCGCGGGAACACCGACGTGGCGCACCTGGGGAATCCCGGCCGCGGCGAAGGCGGCCTTCATCAGGACCTTGTCCATCCCGACGGCCGAGGCGGCGACGCCGAAGCCGACGTAGGGGAGGTTCATCGCCTCGAGGAGGCCCTGGAGCACGCCGTCCTCGCCGAACGTCCCGTGGATGATCGGGAAGACGACGTCCCAGGCCCCGTCGCGGTACGCAACGCCGAACGACTCCACGATGGCGCCTCCGGTGGCCGGCTTCGAGCCGGGCACGACGCCGTCGAGGAGAGCCTCGCGCGCCGGCCGGGCGAAGTGGCGGAGCATCTCCTCGCGCGACGCGGCGACGCCGTGCCAGAGGCCATCCTTTCCGACGTAGACGGGGACCGCCTCGTACCTTCCGGACGGGAGGTTCTCGAGGAGGCAGCGCGCCGAGAGGAACGAGACCCCGTGCTCGCGCGAGGGACCGCCGAAGACGACGCCGACCCGCGTCCGGAGGCTCACCCCTTCGCCGCCGGGGCGGCGGCGAGGATCTTCGCGGCCTGCTCCTCGTAGGCGGCGAGGACGTTCCTGACCGAGGCCACGTCGACGTCGCCCATGTGCCCGATCCGGATGTTCAGCGACTTGAACTTGCCGTACCCGGCGCCCGGAGTCCATCCGGCGGCCTTCATCGCCTTGTTGAGCTCCTCGGGGTTCACGCCCTCGGGAGGGAAGAGCGAGGAGACGCTCGGCGAGTGCGCGCCGACGTCGGGGAGGAAGCGGAAGCCGGCCTTCGGCGCCCACTCCTCGACCGCCTTCAGCATCTCGTGGTGGCGGGCCCAGCGGGCCTCCATCCCCTCGGCCAGGATGTGGTCGAGCTGGACGTCGAGGGCGTAGAGGAGCGGGAGCGACGGCGTCGTCGGGTTCTGCTTCTTCTTGCCGAACGCCTCGACGTCGAG
>CAZNSS010000136.1:0-8941 GCA_964575465.1 uncultured Holophagales bacterium
GAGGCAGCGGCGCAGCAGGCGGCGGACCCCGGGCGGCGTCGCCGGAGGCAGCGCAGCGAAGCTCACCTCGGTCTTGAGAACCCCCGCCAGCACCTCCGCCGCCGAGTCGCCGGCGAACAGCCGTGCGCCGGTGAGCATCTCCCAGAGGAGCACCCCGAAGGCCCAGATGTCGGCCCGCCGGTCGACCGTCGCTCCCTTCGCCTGCTCGGGCGACATGTACGCAGCCGTGCCGAGGATGACGCCGAGCTGCGTTCCCGGGGCGGCCGTCATCGTGGGCGAGTTCATGATCGAAGGCGATCGGGCGAGGTCCGCCGGGGAAGCGTTCCCCGCGGGCGGGTCCATCGCCTTGGCGAGACCGAAGTCGAGGACCTTGACCGTTCCGTCGGGCGCGAGCTTCACGTTCGCGGGCTTGAGGTCGCGGTGGACGATCCCCTTCTCGTGCGCCGCCTCGAGGGCTTCCGCGATCTGCCGGGCGACTTCGAGCGCCTCCTCGGGTGGGAGGGGCCCGCGCTTCAGCCTTGCGGCGAGGTCCTCGCCCTCGACGAGCTCCAGGACGAGGGCGCGGACGCCGCCGGACTCCTCGAGGCCGTAGATGGAGGCGATGTTCGGGTGCTGCAGCTGGGCCAGGACTTGCGCTTCCCGCTCGAAGCGCGCGAGGCGTTCCGGGTCCTGAGCGAATGCCTCGGGCAGGACCTTGATCGCGACCTCACGCTTGAGCTTCGAGTCGGTGGCGCGCCAGACGACCCCCATCCCGCCCTCGCCGAGAGGGCCGGTGATCTCGTAGCTGCCGAGGCGGGAACCGGGGCCGATCGTCACTTCTTCCTCTCGAGCTCGGCCAGCCAGATGTCCGACTCGTCGGTGCGCTCGTGCCAGGCGAGGTGGCGACCGTCACGGGAGAAGGCCGCCGAGCCGATCTCCCCCCCCTCGGGGGCGGTGACGAGAGTCCGGACGCCACCGTTCTCGAGGTCGAAGAGCCGGAGCTCGCGGTCGCTCACGAGGAGGAGCCGGCGGCCGTCCGGCAGGAAGTGGAGCGTACCGGCGTCGCCCGTCGGGACGCGCCGGTAGGTGCGGTCCTCGAGGCTGTAGACGGCGCCGCCCACCGGGTTGGCCGCGGCCGAGTAGAGCGCCCCGGCGATCCGGCGGCCGTCGGGCGAGAACGAGGAGGGCCAGAAGTCGAGGCCGTCCTCGCCGAGCGGCGCCAGGAACTGCGGAGCCCCGACGGCCTTGCCGTCCGCGACTTCGATCAGGAAGGGCCCGTCCGCGTCCGGATTTCCCGCCGCGAGCCAGCGGCCGTCGGGGGACCAGAACGGATTGAAGACGCTCGTCGTCCGTCCGGGCAGGACTTCGGAAAGTCCGCTGCCGTCCGGCCTGATGAGGGCCAGCTTTCCCGGCCACCGATTGGTCTGAAATGCGATCCAGGCTCCGTCGGGGGAGAACGCGCCCTGGCGATCGCGGTGCGTCCCTTCCGTGAGCTGGCGCATCGCCCCGCCGGGCTCGACGAGGACGAGGCGCTGGGGAAATCCGGAATCGTCGAAGAGCAACGTGGCGCCGTCCGGGGAAAGAGAGACGGGGCCGTTGGCCTCGACCGTCCCGAGCGGAGCCTCGCGGGCAGGTCCGGCGATTCTCCCGGCGGCGGGATCGAAGGGCGCGATGCGGACCGTGGCGCGGACGTTGCGATCGACGAACGCGATCCGTCGGCCGTCTGCCGACGCCGTGAGATAGCCTGCCCAGCTCGAAGGGGCCGTGACCGGCGCCGGCGCGCCGAGCGGACGGCCGGTGTCGGGGTCGAGGGCGATTCGCCAGAGATTCATCGTCCCGCCCCTCGAGCTCGCGAAGAAGAGGGAGCGGCCGTCGCCGGACCACTTCGGGCTCCAGTCGACGTGGGGGTCGGAGTTGACCCTCGACGCGGCGGCGGGGGCGGACTGCGAGCCGTCGGCGGCAACGGTGAAGAGGTCCCGGGCGGACGTGGCGTCGTCGAGGCCCCAGAACGCGACCCGCCGTCCGTCCGGCGACCAGCAAGGCTGGACGGCGTCGTGGGAGGTGAGAAGCCGCCGCTCTCCGGTCTCGATCCTCACCGCCCAGAGCGGGCTCGTGGTGGTTCGGGAGAACGGGCTGCGGAGCTTCTCGCCTGCGATCGCGAGCTCCCTGCCGTCCGGGGACCAGGCCGGGTTGAAGCCCTTGTCGGTGACCTTCCTCGCGGATTCGCCCGTCGCTCCCATCACGAAGATCCCGCCGCCGGAGCACTCCGAGCGGTAGGCGATGAGGCGACCGTCGGGCGAGAAGGCGGGTTCGTCGTCGTCGGCCCTGCAGCCCGCGGTGAGGTTCACGGGGTTCGTTCCCCCGACCCGCTGCAGGAAGACGTCCCGCTGGCCGCCGACTTCCTTGACGTAGGCGAAGCTCTCGCCGTCGGGCGAGAGAGCGGGGGCCATCTCGCCCCCGGCGAGAAAGGTCAGCTGCCGGAAGTACGTGGGCTGCGAAGGTCCGGTGTCCGGGGCCGGACCGCGCCGGGTCGACCAGAGGAACGGCGCCATCGCGAGCGCGCCGAGAAGGAAGACCGCGACGCGCCGGGCCCACAGCCGGGCCGGGGACGCGACGGGAATGGCGGACGGCACGGCGGCGGGGAAGACCGGTCCGCGCCCGTCGAGAAGGTCCTCGACGACGATGCGGGCATCCGCGATGTCGTGAAGGCGGCGGCGCGGGTCACGCTCGAGGCAGCGGCGGAGGAGGTCGGAGAGCGGGGCGGGCGTCGCGGGCGGAAGGAGCGTCCACTCCGGGTCGGCGCGCAGGACCGCCGCGAGCGTGTCGCTGACGGTCTCGCCCGCGAAGAGGCGCCGGCCCGTCGCCATCTCCCAGAGGACGACGCCGAACGACCAGACGTCGGCGCGCTTGTCCACCGGCTTGCCGCGCGCCTGCTCGGGACTCATGTAGGCCGCGGTGCCGAGGATGACGCCGGCCTGCGTCGCCTGCCCCGTCATCGTCGGGGACCGGGACGAGTCGCTCGAGAGGCCGCTCTTCCCGGGCTCGGCCTCGAACGCCTTGGCGAGGCCGAAGTCGAGGACCTTGACCTTGCCGTCCGGCGTGAGCTTGACGTTCGCGGGCTTCAGGTCGCGGTGGACGATCCCCTTGCCGTGCGCCTCCTCGAGCGCCTCGGCGATCTGCCTCGCGATCGCGAGGGCGTCATCGAGGGACAAGGGCCCGCGCGCGAGCCGCTCGGAGAGGTCTTCGCCGGAGACGAGCTCCATCGCGAGCGCCAGGGTCCCTTCGCTCTCCTCGAGGCCGTAGATCGCGGCGATGCCCGAATGGCCCAGCGACGCGAGGATCTGCGCCTCGCGCCGGAAGCGCGCCACGCGGTCGGCGTCGACGGCGAAACCGGGCGGCAGGACCTTTATGGCGGCTTCGCGCCCGAGCTTCGTGTCGCGCGCGCGCCAGACCTCGCCCATGCCGCCCTCGCCGAGCTTGCCGGTGATCTCGTACGAGCCCAGGCGGAAGCCGGGGGCGACTGTCATCGACCGCCTCCCGGCGCGAGACGCGCGAGCTGGCGCGTCCAGTCGGTGACGACCTCCACCCGCTGCGGGCGGCTTCCTTCCGGGATGGTCACCGCCAGGATGCGCTTGCCGTCGGCTGTGACGTCGTAGCTCCGGGAATCGTGGTCGGAGCCGGGGACGATCGGGAAGCGGAAGAGAGACCGGGGCGCGTCGAATTCCGCGCGGCCCGCAAGGCGGGTGGCGACGACGCGCACCTCGTCGTCGCGCAGGTAGAGGATCTCGCCGCTCTGCGCCCAGAGCGGGTCCGTGCCTCCGTCGGACGAGAGCTGGACCCGCTCGCCGGGGCCGGGAAACGGCTCGGCGTAGATCTCGAACCGGCCGGTCTCGTTCGACTGGTAGGCGACCCAGCGTCCGTCGGGCGAGAACGAGGCCTTCATCTCGTTCGCGCGGGTGGCGCGGATCGGCCGCGCCGGCGAGGTGCCGTCGATCGGCCGGGAGTAGAGGTCGCTGCCCGTCGCCTTCTCGGAGACGCGGTAGGCGAGCGTCCGGCCGTCGGGAGAAAGAGTGAGGCCGAGCGTGTCGACCGTCGGCGGCTCGTCCCAGACCGGCCGGCCCGTGTCGGGCGCTCCGACCGGGATCCGGTGGAGCTCGAAGGGAGGCCGGTCGAGGACGTAGAAGAGCTCGCGCCCGTCGCGCGACCAGACGGGGTCAAACTCGGTCCCTTCGCCACTCGTGAGCCTCGAGAGGGTGGCCCGCTCGAGGTTGTAGGTCCAGAGGTCGCGGCTCTCCCCCTGGATCGTGAGCGCCACCTGGCGGTTGTCGGGGGAGAGGCTGGCGGAGAGGAAGCGCCGGCGCTCGCCGATGGCAGGGGTCGCCCGGCCGGAGCGGTCGAGCCAGACGAGCTCGCGCAGGGGGTTGCCGAGCGACTCCGCGACGTACGCGAGGACTCCGCGGCTCGAGACGGCGGCCATCGCGAAGCCGCCCGTCTGCGAGACGAGGACGTCGTCGAGGACCGCCACCGCGGCGCCCGTCGCGGTTCCCGTCGCCGGGTCGAAGGGGAGGGCGTAGAGCCGCTGTCCGAGGGCGTAGAGAAGGTGGCCCGTCGACACCCAGCGCGCGAAGAACCCCCCCTCCACGACCCACTTCACCTCGCGGGTCGAGAGGTCGAGGACGCCGATTCGCGACCTGTCCACCGGCGTGCGGAAGGCGGTGAAGACGACCTTGCGGTCTCCGGGCAGGCGGTCCGGCCACCAGTGTCCGAGCTCGCCGCTCGCGCTATCAGGGGTCGTCAGCCGCTCGGGCGTCCCCCCGGCGGCCGGGACGCGGAACAGCCCCTCGGCGTAGTTCGGCGCGGTGACGATCGTGCCGTCCCCGAGCCACGTCGAACCGGCGCTCGCCGGCTCGGTGATTCGGAATGGCCGCCCCCCGACGGCGGCGACCTTCATCAGCTTTCCTCCCGAGACGAAGCCGATCCACTGGCCGTCGGGAGAGAAGAAGGGTGAGTCGGCACCGTCGGTGCCGGGGATCGGGACAGCCTCCCGGCTGTCGAGATCGCGGCGGAAGAGGCTCTGTCGTCCGCCCGTCCGTCCGGTGAAGACGAGGCTCCCCCCGTCGGGCGAGAAGACGAGGTTCGAGTTCGCGCCCACGACGAGCTCCTGGCTCGCCGGCAGCTGGACCGTGAGCCGCAGCGGCTCCGCCGGGCTCGTCGCACGAAGGTTCGTCCGGTATCCCGCAAACGCCGCTACCGCGCCCACGACGAGGACTGCGGCCACCCAGGCCGCGGTCGCCCTCGCGTTGCGCCGTGCCGGCGCGGGGGCGGACGGACGCGTGTCGTCGCCGGTTCGCCCCGCGATCAGGTCGTCGATCACGAGCCGCGCGTCGGCGATGTCGTGGAGGCGGCTCTTCGGGTGGCGCTCGAGGCAGCGGCGGAGAAGCTGGCGGAGCGCCGGGGGCGTGCTCTCGGGGAGAGCGGAGAAGTCGACCTCGGTCTTCAGGACCCCGGCGAGCGTGTCGCTGACGGTGTCGGCAGCGAACAGCGAGCGGCCCGAGAGCATCTCGAAGAGGACGACGCCGAAGGCCCAGATGTCGGCGCGCTTGTCCACCGCGCCGCCGCGCGCCTGTTCCGGCGACATGTAGGCGGCCGTGCCGAGGATGACGCCAAGCTGCGTGCCGTGCGCGGCCGTCATCGTCGGGGAGTTCATGAGCGTCGGAGAACGCTCGAGGTCGGAGGTGGAGGTGGCGCCGGGGGTATCCATTGCCTTGGCCAGGCCGAAGTCGAGGACCTTGATCCTCCCCTCGGACGAGAGCTTGACGTTCTGGGGCTTGAGGTCGCGGTGGACGACGCCCTTCTCGTGGGCCTCCTCGAGGGCTTCGGCGACCTGCCGGGCGATGGGGAGGGCCTCGACGGGGGGAATCGGCCCGTGCTTCATGCGCTGCGCGAGGTCCTCGCCCTCGGCCAGCTCCATGACGAGAACGTGGGCCGGGGAGCCGTCTCCGAGCATCGCGACCTCGAAGCCGTAGAGGTGGGCGATGGCGGAGTGGTTGAGGGAGGCGAGGAGCTTCGCCTCGCGTTCGAAGCGGGAAAGGCGATCGGGATCGGAAGAGAAGGCGGTCGGGAGGAGCTTGATGGCGACCTCGCGCCCGAGCTTCGTGTCCCGAGCGCGCCAGACCTCGCCCATCCCACCCTCTCCGAGCTTGCCGGTGATCTCGTACGGACCCAGGCGTGTGCCGGAGGCGACCGTCGAGGTGCCGGTCCCCGGAAGGCGCGCGCTGCGATCTTCCTCGGCTCCGCTCACGGCCGCCCTCCCTGGGGATTCCAGTTCATCAGCACCTCGATCCGGCTGCCTCCCGACGTTCCGACGAGCTGGTTCACGAGGAAACGGCGGCCGTCGGGCGCCGGCGCAAAGTAGGTCCGGTTCGAGGTGATGGCGGGCTGCGGCACGCGCATTCGGAAGAGCGGCTCGGGCCCTCCGAAGGAGAACGGCGAGGTGCCGGCGATCGGGACCGCCTGCAGCACCCGGTCGAGGCCGACGAAGTAGAGCTCCCGGCCGTCGGCGCTCCAGGCCGGCCAGTCGCCGCCGTTGCGCGAGACCTGCCAGCGGCTCCCGGAGGCGGGGAAGGTCCGGACGAAGATCTGAGGCGCGCCGCCCTCGTCCGAGACGTACGCGACGAGGCGACCGTCCGGCGAGAACGAGGCGTGGGTCTCGTTGGCGGGGGTCTCGAGGAACGGAACCGCCTTTCGCGTCCCGTCGAGAGGGAGGATCCAGAGGTCGGAGCCCCTCTCGGGGACGAAGCGCTCGAAGAGGAGATTCCGGCCGTCGGGCGACCAGCTGTCGACCCAGCTCCCTCCACCCGCTTCGAACAGGCTTTCCTCCTCGCCGCTGCCGTCGGCCGGCTTTCGGAAGAGGGTGAAGCCGTTTGCCCGGGCCGAGGAGTACGCCACCCACCGGCCATCGGGTGAGAAGACCGCGGTCTCGCCTCCGCCCGCGTCGAACGTCAGTCGCCGTCCGCGGTCGGTGCCGGACGTCTCGTAGACCCAGAGCTGCGAGATCTCGGCGCCCGGAGAATTCGCCACGACGACCAGCCGTCCGTCCGCGGAGATGGAGGGCTCGCGATAGTCCCCCGGCCGCGCCAGGCTCCCGAGCGCCGTTCCCTTGCGGTCGGTCCAGACGAGCTCGTTCCGCTGCTCGATGCCCTGGCGAAATGCGACCGTGCCCGAGGCCGACGCCGCGAACCAGGACGCGGACGCCCGCTGCGGGTCTACCCCGACCCCCTCTGCGACAGGGACGAGCCCTCCGGAGAGCTCCCCGCGCTCCGCGTCGAATCGCTGCGCGACGAGGGTCCCATCGCGGACCCAGAGGAGGTAGCCGCGCTCGTCGAGGAGGGCGCGGGAGAGGTCGGGCAGGATCCGCCGGGCCGACTTCGCGCCGCGGCCGAACCAGTAGATCCCCTGGACCTTCGGGCTGCCCGTGCTCGTGTAGAGGAAGCCTCCCCCGGGCAGGACCCAGGGAAAGCGGTGGCTCTGCTCTCCCAGTTCCGGCGCGAGCTTCGTGGCGGGGCGGCTCTCTCCGGAGGCCGTCGAGATTCTAAGGAGCGGCGACGCGGCGTTGATCGAGACGAGGATGTCGCCGTCGCGCCCCCACGCCCCTCCACGCGGGTCCGCGACGCGGGAGACGTTCTGGGTCAGCCCGGTGGCGAGGTCGAGCCGCTTGAGCTGGCCGCTGGCGAAGTACGCGAGCTGTTTGCCGTCGGGCGCCCAGAACGGCTGCTCGCCGCCGTCGGTTCCCGGCAGGCGCCGGCTGGTCCCGGTCTCGAACGACTGCGCCCAGAGCGCGCTCGAGCCGTCCTCCTGCTGGAGGGTGTAGACGAGCGTGCGGCCGTCGGGCGAGAGAGCGGGAAACCCCTCGATCGCCCCCTTCTCCGAGAGGGCGAAGGAGAATCGGGTGATCGCGGGGGCCGGAAGGGCGGTCGCGTTCGGCGTCCGCGTTCGGCTGACGAAGAGGACGGCCGAGGCAACGGTCGCGAGGAGGGCCAGTCCCCAGGCCGCGGCCTCGCGGCGCGAGGCCCGGCTCGGCGGGGGCTGCGGCGCCGAAGCCGCTGCGGTTCCGGCCGCGTCGCTGCGTCCCGCGAGCAGGTCGTCGAGGACGATGCGGGCGTCGGCGATGTCGTGGAGGCGGTTCTTCGGGCTGCGCTCGAGGCAGCGACGGAGGAGCTGGCGTATCGCGGGAGGAGTGCTCTCGGGGAGGGCCGAGAAGTTGATCTCGGTCTTCAGCACCCCGGCGAGCGTGTCGCTGACCGTGTCGGCGGCGAAGAGGGACCGGCCCGAGAGCATTTCGTAGAGGACGACGCCGAAGGCCCAGATGTCGGCGCGCTTGTCGACGGCGCCGCCTCGGGCCTGTTCGGGAGACATGTAAGCCGCGGTGCCGAGGATGACGCCGAGCTGCGTGCCGTGAGCGGCGGTCATCGTCGGCGAATTCATGATCGTCGGCGAGCGGGCCAGGTCTGCGGCGGACGAGGCTCCCGGCGGGTCCATCGCCTTGGCGAGGCCGAAGTCGAGGACCTTGACCTTTCCGTCGACGGGGGCCTTGACGTTCTGGGGCTTCAGGTCGCGGTGGACGATTCCCTTCTCGTGGGCCTCTTCCAGCGCCTCGGCGATCTGGCTGGCGATGGAGAGGCACTCCTCGAGTGAGAGGACGCCCGCTTTCAGCCGCTCGTCCAGCGTCGGCCCCTCGACGAGCTCCATGACGAGGGCGCGGACGCCGCCCGACTCCTCGAGGCCGAAGATGGAGGCGATGTTCGTGTGGTGGAGCTGGGCCAGGAGCTGGGCTTCGCGCTCGAAGCGAGCGAGGCGCTCCTGGTCCTCGGTGAAGGCGGAGGGGAGGACCTTGATGGCGACCTCGCGCTTCAGCTTCGAGTCGGTCGCGCGAAAGACCTCGCCCATGCCGCCCTCGCCGAGC
>CAZNSS010000137.1:0-8883 GCA_964575465.1 uncultured Holophagales bacterium
CGCTGCTCGCCGAAGAACGGGTTGTTGAAGTCGGCGCCGTCGACCGAGACGTTGTTCTGGATCCCCTTCTGGCCGTTGACGGTGAGCTCGTCGCCGTCGGGCCCCTGGACGATCGAGACTCCGGGCGTCAGCTTCGTGAACTCGAGGAAGTTCCGGCCGTTGTTCGGGATCTCCTTGAG
Source organism: uncultured Holophagales bacterium (assembly GCA_964575465.1). Lineage (GTDB taxonomy): Bacteria > Acidobacteriota > Thermoanaerobaculia > UBA5066 > UBA5066 > UBA5066. Next base: position 180 of record CAZNSS010000137.1, read on the forward strand.
CGCGATCGAATCGATGCGCGTCGCGCCCTCGGGCCGGGTCGTCTCGACGACCGGGTTCTCGGCCGTGACGAGGATCTCCTCGGCCTTGGCCGCGAGGCTCATCGTGATCGCGAGGTTGACCGACTGGCCCACGGCGACGTTGATTCCATCCCGGACCACCTTGGCGAAGCCCGGCAGGGTCGCCGTGATCCGGTAGGGGCCGAGCGGGAGAAGGAGGCCCCGGAAGCGACCGTTCGCCCCGGTCGCGACCGTCGACTCGTAGTTCGTGGCGGTGTTCCGGAGCGCCAGGGAGACACCCGGCAGGACACCGCCCGTCTCGTCCGTCACGGTCCCTTCGATGGCGCCGGTCGTCGTGGCGGACTGGCCCAGGATCGCCGCCGCTGGAAAGAGGAGCGAGAGGCAAAGCAGGACCCGGGTGGCGGTTCGGAAGCGCACCATTCACCGTCTCCTTTCGGCGCCGCGAGCCGGCGCCAGGGAACTCTGTAAGGCTGGCGGGACACTATGCCCGGGGTCGTCGGGCCGTCAACGGGAGTTGTCCCGCGCGCGGCCGCCGCCGCGGAGGGACGGGCGCCTACGGGCCGTGCGGCGCGCGGAACCCCTCCGCGAGCGCCGAGTAGTCGTCGTCGGCGTGCCCCTTCCCCGCGGCCGCGTCCACGGCGTCGAGCACGGCCTCGGCGATCCCGGCCGCCACGCCGGCGGCGCGTGCCGCGCGGACGAACAGGTCGACGTCCTTCCGGAGGAGCCGGAGCGGGAACGTCGGGTTCGAGTACTCGCTGTCGAGCATCCGGCCGAGCTTCTTGTCGAAGGTCGGCGCGTAGAGGGCGCTCGGCCTGAGGACGTCCATGAAGAGCTCCGGCGAGACACCGCTCGCGAGTGCGAAGGCCAGGCTCGTCGCGAAGGCCGCGGTCAGCGAGCCGATGAGCTGGTTCAGTGCGAGCTTCAGCGCGGCCGCCTGCCCGACCTCCCCGACGAGCCGCACGTCCCGCCCGAGGCGCGAGAGGATCGGCGCCAGCCGCGCCAGCTGCTCCACCGTCCCCCCGACCATCACCTGGAGCGTCCCCGAGTCCGCCTGCGGGATGCTCCCGAGAACGGGCGCCTCGGTCCATTCCCCTCCCCCTGCGGCGACCTCCGCGGCGAAGCCCCGGCTCTCGTCGGGCCCGATCGTTCCCATCTGGACGATCGTCCGTCCCGCGAGCGCCGCGCGGGCCCCGGGCGTGAAGAGGACCTCGCGGATCGCCGGGGCGTCGGCGAGCATCAGGATCGAGACCGGCGAGGCGCGCAGGGCCTCGGCGGCCGTGGACGCGACCTCGAGGCCCGCCTCCCCGAGCGCTTCCGCCTTCGCCGCGGTCCGGTTCCAGACGGTCACCGCGAGGCCGGTCGACGCGAGGCGGTGGGCCATCGGGGCCCCGAGCAGCCCGGTACCGAGGAGGGAGACGTCGCTCATGCCGCGATTCTGCTTCGCGCGCGGATAATCGGGTACCCACCGAGCGCGAAGCGGCCCCAGCCGCGCGAGGAGACCCGATGAACGAGACCGCCGCGTTTCCCGAAGGCTTCCTCTGGGGAGCCGCTACCTCGGCCTACCAGATCGAGGGCTCGCCGCTGGCCGACGGCGCCGGGCCGAGCATCTGGCACCGGTTCACGCGGATTCCCGGCAAGGTCAGGGACGGCGACACGGGCGACCTCGCCTGCGACCACTACAACCGCTACCGGGAGGACGTGGCGCTCATGAAGTCCCTCGGGCTGGGGGCCTACCGCTTTTCCATCTCCTGGGGCCGGGTCATGCCGACGGGATTCGGCGCGGTGAACCAGAAGGGTCTCGACTTCTACAGCCGCCTCGTCGACGCGCTCCGGGAGGCGGGGATCCGCCCGATGGCCACCCTCTACCACTGGGACCTGCCCGCCGCGCTCGACGACCGGGGTGGCTGGACGAACCCCGACGTCGCGGGGTGGTTCGCCGACTACTCGCGCGCCTGCTTCCGGGCGCTCGGCGACCGCGTCGACCTCTGGACGACCCTCAACGAGCCCTGGGTCGTCAGCGACGGCGGCTACCTGCACGGCGTCCTCGCCCCGGGACACGCGAGCCCCTGGGAGGCGCCCCGTGCCTCGAAGAACCTCCTCCTCGCCCACGCGGCGGGCATCGCGGCATTCCGCGCCGAGGGAAAGGGGCAGATCGGCCTCGTCGTGAACCTCGAGCCGAAGTACGCGGCCTCCGACCGACCGGAGGACCTCTCCGCCGTCGCCCGCGCCGACGCCTACATGAACCGCCAGTACCTCGACCCGGCCCTCCTCGGGAAGGTCCCCGAGGGGCTCGCGGAGATCTTCGGCGAGGCGTGGGCAGGCCCCACCGACGCCGACCTCGCCGCGATGAAGGCCCCCGTCGACTTCGTCGGAGTCAACTACTACACGCGCGCCGTCGTCCACGACGACCCGCGGAGCTTCCCGGTGATGGAGGGGCGCACGTTCCAGCGGAACGCGACGCACACCGAGACCGGCTGGGAGGTCTACCCCGACGGCCTCTACGACGTCCTGACGTGGGTGAGGCGGCGGTACGGAAACGTTCCCCTCTACGTCACCGAGAACGGGGCCGCCTTCTACGACCCGCCCGTCGTGGACGAGCCGCTCCTGCAGGACCCGCTCCGCGTCGCGTACCTCGACACGCACCTCTCCGCCGTCCGCCGGGCGATCGCCGACGGAGTCGACGTGAGGGGCTACTTCGTCTGGTCGCTCCTCGACAACATGGAGTGGGCGCACGGCTACCGGAAGCGCTTCGGCATCGTCCACGTCGACTTCGCGACGCAGAAGCGGACGCCGAAGGCGAGCGCCCGCTTCTACTCCGAGGTCATCCGGACGAACGGGGCCTGCCTCAGGCCGGCCGGTAGCTGACCCTCACTTTCGCCGTCGCCCCGGCGGGGAGCGGCGGGAGGAGCGTCCCGTAGAGGGTCCGCCCGTCCACCTCGACGCGTGCCGTGCCCGGGTCGAGCGAGGCGTCACGGACGACCGTGACCTCGAGCGTCGCTCCCCTCCAGGGTCGCGTCATCCGGGCCGACTCCCAGGACGGCGGGAGGCACGGGTCGAAGCGCATGCCGTCCCACTCGGGACGCACGCCGACCACCCACTCGCAGACGACGCGGTGGAGCCACTGGGCCGAGCCCGTGTACCAGGTCCAGCCGGCGCGGCCGTGGAGCGGCGAGTCGGGCCCGTCGACGTTCCCGGGGAGGACGTACGGCTCGGCCCGGTAGCGCTCCGGGTCCTTCCGCGTCGGGTCGATGGCGGCGAGGAGCTTCTCGACGAGAGCGGGGTCCTTCGACTTCCCCGCCGCAGAGATCGCCCAGGTGGCCGCGTGCGTGTAGACGCCTCCGTTCTCGCGCATCCCCGCGGCGTAGCGGGTGATGTAGCCGATCTCGCGGACGGGCCGGTCGTAGGCCGGTGCGAGGAGGAGCGCCCCGGCGTCGCTGACGAGGTGCTCCTTCACGGCCGCCATCGCGGCGGCGGCGCGCTCCGGCGGAGCGACGTCGTTCAGGACGGCCCAGGTCTGCGCGTTGAGGTAGATCCTCCCCCGCTCGTTGGCGGAGCTCCCGATCCTCTCGCCGGAGTCGAGCGTCGCCCGCCAGTACCAGTCGCCGTCCCAGCAGTGCTCGTTGATCGCGGCGACGAGAGCCTCCCGGCGCCGCGCGAAATCCTCCGCCCCGGCGGGCTCCCCCGTCCGCCGGAGGATCTCCGCCCACTCCCCGAGGAGCCCCGCGAGGAAGTGGGCGAGCCAGGCCGACTCTCCCTTCTCCTGGAGGCCGACGGCGGAGAGGCCGTCGTTCCAGTCTCCGGCGCCTATGTACGGGAGGCCCCGCGGGCTCGTCCGCCGGAAGACCCGCTCGAACGCGCGCAGGACGTGCTCGACGAGCGGCGCGGGCTGCGGGTCGTCGAGGAAGGGGGCGCGGTCGGCGAGGATCGAGAGGTCCCCCGTCTCCCGGACGTACGCGGCCGTCACGAACGCCAGCCAGAGGAGGTCGTCGGTCATCTTCGTGACGTGCCCCATCTCGGAGAGGGGATGCCACCAGTGGTAGACCGAGCCGTCGGCGAACTGGTGCGCCGCGTGAAGACCGATCTGCTCGCGGCAGCGTGCCGGGTCGACCGTCAGCCAGACCTGCGAGTCCTGGAGCTGGTCGCGGAAGCCGAAGGCCCCGCTCTGCTGGTAGTAGCCGCAGCGTCCCTGGATGCGCGCCGAGATCGCCTGGTACCTCACCCAGTCGTTCAGGAACGCGTCGAAGGTCGCGTCGGGCGTCTCGACCCGGTGCGCGGCGAGGAGGTCCGTCCACGCCTCCTTCGCGCCCGCGAGGGAGGCGTCGAGCGCCGGCACGTTGCCGAACCGCTCGAGGAGCTCCCTCGTCCCCTCCTCCGTCTCCGACGTCGCGAGGACGAAGCCCAGGTCCCTCGCCTCGCCCGGAGCGAGGTCGACCGGCACCCGGAGCGCCGCCACCGCGTCTCCGTGCCGTCCGAAGAGACCTGGCCAGGGCTTACCCGCGAGGGCGTCGGGCCGCGCGAAATCGCCGAGGCGGCCGAGGAAGGCGGCCTTGTCCCCTTCCGCCTCGGAGACGCGCTCCGTGCAGGCGAAGGCGCTGACGTAGGGGAAGTCGGTGTTCCAGTGGCCCCAGCGCTCCGAGCCGACCTCCCACATGTGCGAGCGGGCGAAGACCGCGTTCCGCTCCTCGTCCCTCCGGCACTCGAGGAAGAGCTTCGTGAACTCGCGACGAGGCGAGGGGGTGACGCCGCAGTTCCACTCGACGAACGCGACGAGCTCGAGGCGCCGGGGAGAGAGGAGCTCGTTCCGGAGCGTCACGCGCCAGAGCTCCGCCGTCGCCTCCCGGTCCGCGAAGAGGGTCCAGTCGGCCCCGACCGCCCGGAAGGCCGACCGGAACGTCGTGTAGCCGAGACCGTGCCGGCACTCGAACCGGTCGTAGGCCGGCAGGCAGGGCGCGGGCGCGAGGGACCAGGTCTCTCCCGTGTCGACGTCGCGGAGGTAGAGGAACCGCCCGGAGGCGTCGCGCGTCAGGTCCTGCTCCCAGCGGGTGACGACCGCGAGCTGGGAGTTCTCGACCCACGTGAATCCGGAGCCTGTCTGGCTGACGACGAGACCGGCGCGCCGGTTCGCGATGACGTTCACCCAGGGGCGCGGCGTCCGCGGGTCGCGGATGACGTACTCGCGACCGTCCCCGACGAACTCACCGTAGGCGTTCGCGGCGTGGACGTTCCGTCGGGGGGCTTCGCTCATCGGGTCCTCCGTGAAGGATTGGAGGGGGCGACGGAGGCGGCGGGTGAGACGACGACCTCCGCGGGAAGGGACCGGACGACGACCTCGCCGCCCGGGGAGAGAGGAAGGGGCCTGCCGTCGCAGGTCGCCGAGAAGGGGCCGGGAGGCAGGGGCGGCTTCAGGACGAGCCCCCCCGGAGGGACTTTCCGGAGGCCGGAGAGCCGGAGACGGACCCCCTTCCCCTCCGCGGCGAGCGAGAGGTCGAGGGGCCCGTACGGCGTCCCGAGGCGCTTCACCGACACGCCGCGCACCGAGCGGACCCACGCGTCCGGCAGGCCCGCCCCGACGACGAGCGAGGAGTCGTCCTCCCGCTCGTACGCGAAGAAGTCGAGGAAGGAGCGGGCGTAGTCGGAGCCGACCCACGTGTGCGGGATGTCGCCGACGAACTTCGGGGTCCGCGGTTCGCGCCAGACGACCTCCCCCCAGCCGTTCCACTCCGCGGGACGCAGGTCGCGAAAGAAGGGCCCGAGGAGGCGGAGCGCGTCGTCGCGCCGGCCGAGCCGCACGAACGAGCCGACCGTCCGGAGCTCGTAGGGCGTGTAGATGTCGCCCTCTCCCGCCTCCCGGCTCGCGACGTTCGCGAGGTACCTGTCGAACGTCCTCGTCACCGCCTCCGCCGGAAGGCGAGCGAGCTCGCCACCGGGGGCGAGCGCGGCGGTCGTCGAGGTCGCGTCGAAATCGCCGAGCTCGGCGCAGCCGGGGAGGGTGTCGATCCCGTGCCGCTCCATCACGAGGCGGATCGAGGCGTGGAGGTCCGCCTCGAACTCGTCGCGGATCCGGGCGAACTCCTTCGCCTCGGCCTCCTTTCCGAGGAGCGTCGCGAGGGACACGGCATCTTTCAGGCCGCGGAGCGCGAAGAAGTCGTCCCAGTACGAGTGCATCGGCTTGGCCGAGTACCCCTCGTGACTGATCGACTCGGGGAGGAGTCCGTGGAAGACGCGCTTCTCCGGCGCCCCGTACTCCGGCGTCCGGCGCTTCTGCCGGAGCTTTTCGACGTACGAGACCGTCGCGACGACGCGGGGCCACATCCGTTCCGCGAGACCGCGGTCTCCCGTGTAGCGGACCGTCTCGGCGATCAGGTAGAGGAGCTGCCCGTGGCTGTCGTTCTCGGGAACGCCGTCGGCCCCGCGCCGGTCGACGCAGCACGGGACGCGTCCGTCCTCGCCCTGGAAGCCGGCGAACCAGAGGAGGAACGACCGGGCCGCTCCCCACTGCCCGAGGCGGAGGAGCGCCTCCGACGTGAGGGCGCCGTCGCGGATCCAGGAGCGGGCATAGGAGCGCGAGCCGGGCTGGATCGCCGGCCCGTCGCGGTTGACGAGGACGAAGGCGAGCTGCGAGCGGAGGACCTTCACGAACCGCTCGGCCTCGGGCGGAACGTCGAACGCAACCCGGTCGAGGCGCTCGCGCCAGGCGGCGCGTTCCTTCTCGAGGAGGGCCTCGAAGAGCTCCGAGGCTTCGGGAGCGGAGAGGCCCCGCCACGGCTCCGTCCCGCAGGCCCCGGCGAGCGGCGCCGGGACGCGAGTCCGGTCGAACGGGATCGCGACGACGACCTCGGCCGAGCCCCCCGGGGGGAGGTCGAGTTCGAACGCGAAGGCCCCCGAAGCGAGGCCCGCCGGGTCGTCCACCCGGTCGGAATGCGGTAGCGTTCCCGCGCGGAGGAAGTCCGAGACGTCGCCCGCGTCGAACGTCGTCGCCCCCGCCGCGGACGCCGCCACGAGCGGGACGACGACCCTGCCGCCGTTCACGACGGCGCGTCCCCCTTCGAAAGAGACCGAGCGGATCTCCGAGACGCCGCCGGGCGTCCCGAGAAACTGCCAGGGCGGGTTGACCTGGAGAGGTCTCACCGCGAGAACCAGGCGGGCGCGCTTCGGGGCCGTCGAGCGGTTCCTGACCCTGTAGCGCGCGAGGAGAGAAGAAGCATCCGGGAGACCGGCCGCGAGCGCCGTCGTCTCGAGGGAAAGCTCCCCCGCCTCCCACGCGACCGAGGGGATCGGGAGGTCGCCGTCGGCGAGCGCGTGGCGCGTCGTCACGTCGGCCCACGTGACGAGGCGTCCCCCGTCCACGAGGAAGGGCTCCACGGAGAAGAGGCCCGCGCCGGCCTCGAGCGCGCCGTCCTCGGAGAGGAGCCCCTCGTCGGGGTCGCCGTCGACGCCGACGACCGTCCAGTACGACTGCTCGCTCGCGAGGTACCGGGGCCAGGAGCCCCGCGGCGCGTCCTTCGCGACCTCCGCGACGAACGCGTTCCTCGTCGCCGCGAAGGCGAGCGGCTTCACCGCCACCTCCTTCAGCTCGAACGGCTCCTTCGATGGCCCCTCGAGGAGTCGGAGGCGGACCATCCGCGCCTCGCCTTCCGGGAGAGCGACGTAGTCGCGCCCCCCGTTCCCCCCGACGACCTCGCGCGCCGTCGCGAAGGTCGTGCCGTCCTCCGAGAGGTCGACCGCGTACCGGCTCGCGAACGAGTCCCCGTGGTCGACGACGAGGCCGCCCAGCTCGCGAAGGGCGCCAAGATCGACGGTCCACCCGGCCGGACCGGCCGCCGCGGCCTTCCACGATGTCGCCGCGTCGCCGTCGAGCGCGAGGCGCGCCTCGTGCCCGGTCGCCCAGGAGGAGGCCGTCGCCGACGCCGGCGCGGCCGGGGGCTCCGGCGGCAGCTCGACGAGGGCGAGGTCCGCGACCTCGAGCCACCCCTTCCCTCCCTGCCCGGCCGTCACCGTCACCTCGACCGACCCGATCCGCGCCGGGGCTCCACCGCCCGCCGGCCCCCAGGCGAACTCCACCTGCCGCTGTTTCACGCGGAGGGACTCGAAGGCGCGGGAGAAGGTCGCGTTCCGCTTCCGGAACCACCAGACGTTCTCGCCCGAGGGGTCGGCCAGCTTCAGCTCGAGGTCGTTCGGGAGCGTCTCGCCGCGGAGCCGGAGCCGGATCTCCCATCGTGCGGGGAGGACGAGGTCGACCTTCCGCGTCGCCGCGGCCCAGCCGGCCTTCCCCCGGAAGTCGAAGTCGAGCCGGAGCGCCCCGGGGACGGACTCCGCGCGGGAGAGCGCGAGGACGACCCCGGGCGCGGGCGCCGCTTTCCACTCCTCCGGGTCGGCGGTCGGGATCGGCGTCGTCCTCGGGGAGGGCGCCGCGCCGAGAAGCGCGAAGGAGGCGGCGAGGAGGGCGAGTCGGGTCATTCCTTGACGCTCCCGGCGGTGATGCCGTCGATGTACGAGCGCTGCAGCGCGAGGAAGAGGAAGAGAGCGGGGAGGACCGTGACGACGGCTCCGGCCATCATCAGCTCGGTGTCCTGCACGTGCTCGCCCGAGAGGCTCGCGAGGGCCACCGTGAGCGTCCACTTCGTGTCGTCGGTCAGGACGATGAGCGGCCACATGAAGTCGTTCCACGTCCCGAGGAACGTCAGGA
>CAZNSS010000138.1:0-8870 GCA_964575465.1 uncultured Holophagales bacterium
AACGGTCTCGTCGTCGCGGCGATCGGCCTCGGCTCGGCCATCGCGCCGCCGCTCGTCGGCACCGTCATGGTGCGGTTCGGCTGGCGGGCCGCGATCGCGGTCTCGGCGCTGCCGGCCCTCGCCGTTGCGATCGCGTGGCTCGCCGTGAAGCAGATGCCTCCCGAGCTGCACGCGGCCAGTGCCGAGGAGGGCGCCCTTCCGGAGAGGCATCCGGCTCCGGCCTTTCCCGACCGCGGCCGCCTCGCGTCGCGCTCGTTCGTCCTCCTGACGGCGAGCTACACGCTGCAGGGATACGTCGGCTACATCTTCGTCTTCTGGTTCTACCTCTACCTCGTCGACGTGCGCGGCTTCAGCCTCCTGAAGGGAGCGCTCCTCAGCAGCCTGCCGTGGCTCCTCTCCATCGTCTCGATCCCGCTCGGGGGCGCGGTCTCCGACGCCCTCGTGAAGCGGCTCGGCGAGGCCTGGGGGCGGCGCGTCGTGCCGATGACGGGGCTCATCGGCGGGAGCGTCTTCATCGCCGTCGGGGCGCACACCGGCAACGCCCTCGTCGCGGCGGTCTGCCTCGCGCTGGCGACGGCGCTCGTCCTCTGCGTCGAGGGACCGTTCTGGGCGACGATGACCGAGCTCGCGGGCCGCAGGAGCGGCGCCGCCGGTGGCGTGATGAACATGGGGAGCAACCTCGGCGGCCTCGTCTCCCCCGCGCTCACGCCGGTCCTCGCGGCCGCGATCGGGTGGGAGAACGCACTTCTCGTGGCGGCCGCGCTGGCGGTCGTCGGCGGCCTCCTCTGGCTCGGCGTCACGCCGCGGCTGGAGGAGACCCGAAATGGGGTCAGGTCTTGATTTTCCACTATAGCTGGAAGCTATAGTGGAAAATCAAGACCTGACCCCTCACTCGTACCGGAGGGCCTCGGCGGGCTCGACGCGGGCGGCCTGCCACGCGGGCCAGAGGCCGGCGCCGAGCGCGACGAGAACGGCGAGCACCATGGCGGTCGCCGCCTCGGCAGGGCCCACGTGGAGCCCGGCCAGGATCGGCTGCCGGAAGGTCTCTGCGAACAGCGGCTCGAGAGCCCGGGTCAGCGCGATTCCCGCGGCGAGCCCGAGCGCGGCGCCGGGCAGCGAGAGGAAGACCGATTCGAGGAGGAACTGCACCAGGATGGTGCGGCGCCGGGCCCCGAGGGCGCGACGCGTCCCGATCTCGCGGGTCCGTTCCTTCACGCTGACGAGGAGAGTGTTGAGGACGCCGCTCGCGGCGACGAGGAGCGAGAGCGCGGCGATGCCGCCGAGGATGGTCGCCTGGGTCCGCTCGGCGGCCTCGAGATCCGCGAGGGCCTCGCGGGACGAATCGACCTCGTAGGAGGCAGGCTCCACGCCGTTCTGCAGGCCGGGGAGGAGCGCGGTGACCGCGGCCTCGAGCGGCGCGACGCGGTCGCGGCGCCCGGCGGCCAGGTGGATACGGACGTCCACGGGCGACGTCCCGAGCCGCTCCATCGCCGCACGGAACGGGACGTAGCAGGTCGCTTCCTCGTTGCCCCTCTCGTCCTCGACGGGCACGAGGACCCCCACGACGCTGAACCGCTGGCCGTCGATCAGGACCTCCCGGCCGAGCGCTCCCGACGCGCTTCCGTAGAGGTCTTCGCCGAGGCCGCTCGACAGGACCGCGACTTTCTCGCCGGCGGACTCCTCCGCGGGCGAAAGGAACCGTCCGGCGCGCAGCCTCAGCGCGAGAAAACGGGGCGCCTCGGCCGAGACGCCGCGCACGACTACGGAAGTGGCGGCCCCCTTGCTCCTCAGCGGAAACGAGGCTTCCGAGGCGAGCATCGCGCCGGTGACCCACGGGATGGCGCCCCTGATCCGCGAGACGTCGGCAGGTCCCAGCCGGGCTCTCTTCGAGATCAGCATCCAGCGGCCGTCACGAAACGTCCCCGCCGGGCTCGCGAGCCGGACGAGGTCCAGCGCGCCCGACTTCTCGAGGACCGCGATCCCCTGGCGGTGCGCCGCGTCGAGGAGCGCGAGCGTCGCGACGACCGAGCCGACGCCGACGACCAGCCCGAGGAGCGCGAGCGCGGAACGCAGGGGATATCGGGCGACTCCGCGGAGCGCCTCGCCGGTCATTCGTGCCTCAGCGCCGTGGCGGGGTCGAGCCGCGAGGCGCGCCAGGCCGGGTAGGTCCCCGCGAGGGCCGTGGTGACGATGGTGAGGCCGAGCGCGAGGAGGACTCCCCGCCCGCCGAGCGCGACGGAGAACGTCTCCTGGTTGGAGAAGTCCCAGGGCGTCATCGACCGACGGGTCATCGCGGCGAAGCCGAGGGCCACCCCCTGGCCCGCCGCCAGGCCCGCCCCGCAACCGATGGCGCAGAGGACGAACGCCTCGAAGAGGAGCTGCCCGAGGACTGTGGACCGCGAAGCGCCGAGCGCCATCCGGAGGCCGATCTCGGACGTCCGCTCCGTGACCGACACGAGGAAGACGTTGAGGATGCCGACGGCCCCGGTGAGGAGGCAGAGCAGGGCGACGACGTTGAAGATGTTCCCCTGCGCCTCGAGCGTCGAGAGGGCCTCGCCCTGCCATTCCCCGGCGGAGCGAACGGTGAAGCTGTCCGCCTCCGAACCCGGATGCCGGAGGACGAGTGCCCTCCGGATCGAAGGGATCACCGCCCCCCAGTCCGCTCCCGAACGGATCTTCAGAAGGGTGCCGGCGTTCCCCGGCTGGCGTCCGAGCCGGGAGACGCCCGTCTGGAAAGGGATGGAAAGGCGACGCCAGAGGTTCCGTTCCCCGATCCACCAGCGCCGGAGGACCCCGACGACGCGGAAGCGCTGGCCGGAGACCAGGATCTCCTCGCCGACGACGTCGGTTCGCCCGAAGAGGTCCTCGGCGAGAACGTCGTAGACCACCGTCACCCTCTCGAGCCCGTCGTCCTCCTCGGCCGTGAAGTACCGGCCGTGGAGGAGCTCGACGGGCCGGATGTGCAGGAAGTCCGCACCCGTGCCGAAGGCCCCGACGCCGTCGAAGGAGACGCGGCCGTTCGAGACGTCGGCCCGGCCCCACCCCCACGCGCACTGCCACTCGATCTCACGCACCGACGCCAGGAGGAATTCCCGGTCCTCGCGCGTCAGGGGAAACCGCTTCGCGAACCGGACGAAGCGCCCGTTCCGGTAGGTGCCATCCTCCGAGAAGATGAAACCGACGCGGGCCCCGCCGATCCTCTCGAAAGAGCTCAGGAGGTTCCGGGCCCGGGCGTCTGCCAGCGTGGTCGAGCCGATGACCGTCGCGACGCCGACGGCGATCCCGGAAAGCGCGAGGCCCGTCCTGAGCCTGTGGCTCACGAGCTGCCGGAGCGCCTGACGGACCGCGTCCGGCCCCCGGGCGAGGAGGAGAGCCCTAGCGCCCACCTCCCGGCCCCTTCTTCCCGTCGTCCCGCGGGTAGCGGGCGAGGATCACGTCACCGACCTTCAGGCCCGCCGTGACCTCGACGAACCGGTCGCCCCTCAGGCCGAGGGTGACCTCCCCGTCCACCGGGGCCTTCGAGCCGGCCTTCCCTCCGATCCGTACGAACGTCTTCCCGTCCTTCTCCTCGAAGGCGAGAACCGGGATCCGGACGACGGAGAGCCTCTCTTCACGCGTGATGTCGACGCTGGCCGACATCCCCTGCCGCAGTTCCGCCGGCCTCTCCGGGAGGCGAAGCGAGACGGGGAAGACGATGACCTTCCCCGAGTCGGGCGTCGAGTTCGCTTCGACGAGCGGGGAGACCGCGACCCGGTCGACGACGGCGGCGATCGGCGCTCCGGGCGCCGCGGCGAGCGTCACTTTCGCCGGCATGCCGGGCCGGATCTTCGGGACGTCGATCTCGTTGATGTTCACGACGACCTCGAGCTGCCGCTGGTCGGAGATCTCCATCAGGAGAGCCCCCTCCTGCGAGAAGCCCGTCGTCCCAGAGGTCGCCATCTCTCCCGGTTTCACCTTGACCGAGGAAACGACGCCCGCGAGCGGCGCCACGATCCGGTAGTCGGTCACGCCACCGGGCTCGGTGAGCGACATCGCCCCGTCGGCCGTCAGCTCCTGGTTCGCCTCGGTCTCGAGGAGGTTGAGGGCCGTCCGGGCCTGCAGGAAGAGGTTCTGCGCCACCCGGAAGTCACGCTCGGCCTCCTCGGCGAGCTGCTCGGAGACGAGCCCCTCGCGCGAGAGCTGCGCCTGCCGCTTCCAGGCCCGCTCCTTCTGGTCGAGCTCGACCTTCAGGCGGCGCAGCTCGAGCCTCTTCTGGGAGAGCGTGAGGGAGGCCTGCGCGTCGGGGTCGACGACCGCGAGGAGCTGCCCCTGCCGGACGACGTCCCCCTCGGCGACGAGGACCTCGCGCACCTTCCCCGAGACCTTCGATTTGACCGCGACCGACTGCCGCGGGCGCACCACGCCGGTCTCCTTGATCAGGACCGAGACCGGGCCCGAGTCGACGACGACGGTTTCGCTCCCTGAGGTGTCGGACGCGGCCGGAGCGCGCCCCTTTCCCAGGTATCGGAAGGCCGCCACGGCCCCGACGAGGAGTACAGCCGCCGCGAGGAGCAGGCCTGATCGTCTGATCGGGAAACGATATTCCTCTCCTCGACGCGCGTAAACTGATGTCGGTTTCCGCTCAGATCGACGGAGGTGGCGAAACGCGACGAGACTCGCCGTTTCGCGAGACGTCTCGCCTCCTGGTGAGACCGGCGACCGTGGCCCGAAGCTGCCGCCGCGGATTTAGGCGTGTTGCCGGACTGGCTCGCCGGTTGCGTCTCCCGGGCAAGGCCGAAGCCGAAGTCGGATGCCTCGAGGTTTCATCCGGTCGTGGCTGCTGGCCAGGAGGATCCGCCATGCGAACGCACCCCGTTCTCGGGATCGCGGCGGCCGTCGCCGCTTCCTTCGTCACCCTCTTCGCCGCGGCCACTCGCATCGACGCACAGCCACTGACGATCACCCACTTCGCGGGGTCCACGGGGGGCCCGGGGTGGTTCGACGGGACCGGGAGCGCCGCTCAGTTCAACGGTCCGGCGGGTGTCGCCGTGGATAGCGCCGGGAACGTCTACGTCGCCGACACCGGGAACCACACGATCAGAAAGGTGACGCCCGACGGCAGCGTCACGACGCTCGCAGGAACCGCGACGTTTCGCGGAAGCGTCGATGGGCGGGGCTCCGCGGCGCGCTTCTACGAGCCGCGCGGCATCGCCGTGGACAGCTCGGGAAACGTCTACGTCGCGGACACCGGAAACCACGTCGTCCGGAGGATCACGGCGGACGGAGTCGTTTCGACGATCGCGGGACTGCCGGGAGTCTCCGGCAGCGCGGACGGGACGGGGGCCGCGGCGAGGTTCAATTTCCCCCGGGGCGTGGCCGTGGACGGGTCGGGGAACATCTGGGTGACGGACTACGAGAACCACACGATCCGTAGGATCAGCCCGTCCGGCCAGGTACTCACGGTTGCAGGCCTCGTGGGCGACTTCGGCCACACCGACGGGACCGGCCCTTCCGCGCGATTCGGCTACCCGTCCGGCGTCACGGTCGACGGTGCCGGGAACGCGTACGTCGTCGACGACGTCGTCCGGAAGATCACGCCCGGAGGCGTCGTGACGACCTTCGCAGGCGTCAAGGGGCTGATCGGAAGCGCGGACGGCGTCGGAACCGCCGCGTTCTTCTTCTCCCCGGAAGGGATCTGCGCCGACCGGGAAGGGAACCTCTTCGTGACGGACACGGGGAATCACACGATCCGCAAGATCACACCGTCGGCCGTCGTCTCGACCCTCGCGGGACAGGCCGGCCTTCCCGGCAGCGCGGACGGCGCCACGACGACCGCACGTTTCAACGCGTCTACGGCCATCGCCGTGGACGGCGCCGGGAATCTCTACGTGGCTGACACGGGCAACAGCTCGGTTCGCCGCGTGGCCTCGAACGGCGTCGTGTCGACTCTCTCCGCACACGGCGGCTCCGGAAGCGCGGACGGCATCGGAGACATCGCGCGCTTCAGCGGGCCCCGCGGGTTGGCGCTGGACGGTAGCGGGAACATCTACGTCGCGGACGCCTTCAATCACACCATCCGGAAGGTCGACTCCGCGGGAAACGTCTCCACGCTGGCGGGTACGGCCGGATTGTCGGGCGCCTCGGATGGCACCGGACCGACGGCCCGCTTCAAGTACCCCTCCGGCGTTGCCGTGGACGGCGCGGGTACCGTGTACGTCGCCGACATGGGCAATCACACGATCCGCAGAATCAGTGTGTCCGGCGTCGTGACGACTCTCGCAGGCCGGGCCGGAGTTCGGGGCAGCGACGACGGCGCGGGTTCGACGGCCCTCTTCGACTTTCCGATGGGGATCGCCGTCGACGGAGCAGGAGACCTCTACGTGGGAGACGGCTGGAGCGGCTGGATCCGAAAGGTCACCCCGGCCGGGCTCGTCTCGACCTTCAGCAAGAGCAGGCTCACGAACCCGACGGGAATCGCCGTGGACGTCGCGGGCAACCTTTTCGTCGCCGACTACCGCGAGATACGCCGGATCACGCCGGACGGCGTCGTCCAAACCTTCGTGGGGGGCATGCACTCCGGCAGCGCGGACGGCACGGGGTGGAACGCGCAGTTCGATCAACCCGCGGGCGTCGCCGTCGACGCCACCGGCGTTCTCTGGGTGGCGGACAGGGCCAACAGCACGATCCGGAAGGTCACCCCGTCCGGTGTCGTCTCGACGGTCGCGGGTCTCGCGGGCTTCTCCGGCGACCTGGACGGCACGGGTCCGGCGGCCCGCTTCGGCGAGCCGTGGGGAATCGTCGTGGACGCTTCAGGGACCCTCTTCGTCGCAGATCGCCTCGCCTCCTGCATCCGCAGCGGGACTCGGGGACGGGAACTTGCGGACGCGGCGACGATCGACTCGCCTCTCGGCTTCACCGGCGAAGTGCGTCGGCTCGGCACCGCTCCGCGGACGGCGACGACGTGGCGCTGGGAGGTCGTCCGACGCCCACCGGGCTCGACGGCGGACTTCTCGGCGAGCGAGGCACGCGAACCGACGTTCACGCCGGACAGGCCGGACCTCTACGTCTTCCGGCTGACGGCCTCGGACGACTCGGGAGCCTGGAAGGCCTCGACGGTTTCACTCACGGTTCGGTCACCGGGTCCGCCTCAGGGACCACCCGTGACGAGCCTCCTCCCGATCGTCCTCGACGTCACGGCCGGCTCGGCGCACTACACGACGGAGCTGGCGCTAACGAACAACGCGACGGTGCTCCTGCCGTTCTCTCTCGTCTACACGGCCTCTCTCGGGGAGAAGCTGGGCTCGGGGACGCTAAGGGGTTACCTCGCGCCGGGGGAGCAGAAGACGATCGGGGACGTCCTCTCCTGGCTTCGCGCGCAGGGCCTCGCCATTCCCCCCGCCTCCGAGGATGGACAGCAGGGAGGGACGCTCCTGGTCCGCTTCGACGGCGACGGATCGCCCGATCCGAAGCTGGTCTCCGCCACGGCTCGGACCTCGGCGCTGACGACCGCGCCACAGCCCGTCGGGCGGGCCGGGCTCGCGTACCCGGGCCTGCGCGAGGCTGACGTGTCGACCTCATCGGTCATCGTCCACGGCCTTCGCTCGACGGCTTCCGACCGGACGAACCTCGCCGTCTTCAACGCCTCCGAAGAGCCGGTCACGCTGAAGGTGACGGTCTGCGCGTCGTCGACCAGCTCCTGCGTGGTCCACCGGTCGGCGGAGACCCTGCAGCCCTGGGGGTGGAAACAGTACGGCTCCGCGCAGCTCCTCGACGAGAACCGGATCGCATCGGCCTACGCCGTCGTCGAACGGACGTCGGCGACCGGCTCCTTCGGCGCCTACTCCGTCATCAACGACAACACCACCAACGACGGGTCGTTCGTCCTGGCGGGTGGCCGCGCCGCGGGCGCCTCGACCCTGACCGTTCCCGTCCTCGTCGAGACCTATGAATTCCTCAGCGAGCTGATCCTCTCGAACGGGAGCTCGTCTGCCGTTTCGCTTGGCCTCAACTACGTCGAATCCCTCAGCCCCTCCCAAGGCAAGGGCGGAATCGTCACCGTCATCCTCGGTCCCCGGGAGCAGAGGGTCATCCCCGAGGCGATCGACTTCCTCCGCCGGAGCGGTGCCGCGATCGGCCCGACGGGCCCGGGCTCGGCATACGGCGGAACGCTCCGCATCACGACCCACGGAACGACGGCGGACAACGTCTTCGCCGGGGCGCGGACCTCGGCGCGCTCGAGGTCGTCGGCCGGGGGGCAGTTCGGTCTCTTCACCCCGGCCGTCTACGGTGGCCAGGAAGCTTCCACCGAGGCCTGGCTCTACGGCCTGAGGCGCGACGCCGAAAACCGCACCAACGTCGCCGTGCTCAACGCCGGGGGCGACTCCGACGGGACCATCGACCTGTGCCTCGAGAAGTTCGACGCCGGCAACGAAGGACGGCCCCGGGTCGGCCGCTGGATGGTCCTCTCGCTCGCTCCCGGCCAGTGGCGACAGCTCGACAACTTCCTCGGAACGAGCACCTTCAGCCCCGGCGACATCGCCAACGGCTGGGTGAAGGTGACGAGGCTGTCGGGCACGGCCCCCTGGATCGCGTACGCGGTCATCAACGACGGGAGGGGCTCCGGTGAGAGGACCGGTGACGGCGCCTACGTGCCGATGGTGAAGTGACGACCCGCGGGCAACGGACGCCGCGGCCCTGCACTCCGGGCCGCGGCGTCCATCGACTCCCTACGGCTTCGTCTCCTTCACCGCCCCGAAGAGCTCGAGCTGCGGCCGGACCGCCTTCGCGTCGCCCACGACGACGACGGTCTGGGTGCTCGAGAGGAAGTGCTTCCTCCCCGCGGCCTGCACGCCCTCGGCCGTGACCGCGTTCACCTTCGTCACGAACTCGCC
>CAZNSS010000139.1:0-1559 GCA_964575465.1 uncultured Holophagales bacterium
GTCTCGCCCGGCGCGGCGCTGGAGGAGGAGCCCGGTTCCGAAGAGCAGCACCGCTACGGCCGCCACGCGGAGGTTCCCTTGCAGCAGCGGGAACACGACCGAGAGGAGCGCCGCGGCCCAGACCGAGAGTGCCGCGCGGACCCCGAGCCTTTCGCTCCGTGCGAGGACGGCCGCGAGGAGGACGCCGACCACCACCAGGCCGATGCAAAGGCCCTGCGGCTCGGCGGACGCGGCGCCGAGGAAGAGGGGCGCGGGGAGGAGCAGCGCCAGCGTCACGAGACGCGGGAGGAACCGAGCGAGGAGGATCGCGCTGGCGACGACGGCGGCGAGGAGGGCGGCGGCCGTCCCGATCGACACCGAGCCGAAGAGGAGCGCGAGGAAGGCGAGGGAGGCGGCGAGGAAAGGCGCGACGACGAGTAGGGCGGTCCGCCGCCGGAGGGGGAGGACGACGGCGGCGACGGCGGCGGCCGCCGCCGCGGCGCCGAGGGCGGGCGACGTCATGGCCGTGGCCCTACACCCCGAACGTCCGCGCCACGAGGCTCCTCGCCCTCGCCGGGTCCGTCGTCCCCTTGACGATGGCACGGCCGTCGGAGAACAGGGTCAGCTCGAGCTCCCCGGCGCGGTATCGGAGGAGGTAGTCGTTCGCGAGGACCTCGCCGAGCGGGCGGAGCCGCTCGGCGAGGGAGGCGAAGTCGGGCCGCGAAGGGACGAGGGGGCGGACCTGCACCGAGTCGCGCCCGCAGAGGGCGGTCGCCTGGGGCGTCTCGACGG
This sequence comes from uncultured Holophagales bacterium, assembly GCA_964575465.1. GTDB lineage: Bacteria > Acidobacteriota > Thermoanaerobaculia > UBA5066 > UBA5066 > UBA5066. The sequence continues at coordinate 772 of CAZNSS010000139.1, forward strand.
AGAGGAAGTCGAACCGGTGCCCGACGCAGCAGGGGCAGCGGCTCTCCCCGGGGCGGTACGGGAGGGCGACGCGGGTGAAGCTCCCCTCCCACACGTCCGCGTAGACGAGCTCGGCCTCGGCGGGAGCCTCGCGCGTCGCGAGCCAGCGGAGGGCGCGGCCCACCTGCATCGAGGCGGCGAGGTGCGCGGCGGGGCCGAGGATCCCGGCCGTGTCGCACGTGGGAGAGGTCCCCGGCTCGGGGATATCGGGCATGAGGCAGCGAAGGCACGGCGTGACGCCCGGGACGAGGAGCGCCGCGAGGCCGGTCGCGGCGATGCAGGCGCCGTAGACCCACGGCAGCCCCTTCTCGACGCAGGCGTCGTTCAGGAGGAAGCGGGCCTCGAAGCTGTCGAAGCCGTCGACGACGAGGTCGACGCCGTCGAGGAGGTCGCGGACGTTCCGGGGGGCCACGTCGACGACGATCGGCTCGACCGCGACGTCCGCGTTGACGCGGGCGATCCGCCGGGCGGCGGCGACCGCCTTCGGGAGCCCTTCGCGGACGTCGGCCTCCGAGAAGAGCGCCTGCCGCTGGAGGTTCGAGAGCTCGACGACGTCCCGGTCGACGATCCGGAGGTGCCCGACCCCTGCCCGGGCGAGGAGGCTCGCCGCCTCGGCCCCGAGGCCTCCACAGCCGGCGACGAGGACGCGGGCAGCCCGGACGCGGGCCTGTCCCTCCGCGCCGAACGGGCGGAAGAGGACCTGTCGGGAATAGCGGTCGTCGAGCGGGCCGGGCATTCGTGGCCTCCGT
>CAZNSS010000139.1:1659-8870 GCA_964575465.1 uncultured Holophagales bacterium
GTGGAACGACCCGGAGAACGAGATCGTCATCAGCCCCGGGCCGATCGCGGGGATCACGCAGTACCCCGGCACCGGCAAGTCGCTCGTCGTCTCGATCTCGCCCCTGACGGACATCCCGATCGACTGCAACGTCGGCGGCTACTACGGGCCGCTCCTGAAGTTCTGCGGCTTCGACGCCCTCGAGCTCCAGGGGAAGGCCGACCGCGAGGTCGTCGTCCTCGTCGACGGGCCGCGCGGCGTCATCCGGATCGAGGAGGCGCCCCTCGAGCCGGCCGACAGCCACATCTGCTCCGAGATCTTCACGCACATGTACGCGGACGGGCCGAACGACCTGAAGAACGTCTCGGTCGTCTCGGCGGGGAAGGGCTCGGACCACAGCCTCATCGGCTGCCTGAACTTCTCGTTCTACGATGCCAAGCGCAAGGCGGCGCGCCTCAAGCAGGCGGGGCGCGGCGGCGTCGGGACGGTCTTCCGCGACAAGAAGCTGAAGGCGCTCGTCGTCCGCGGGCCGGTCATCAAGGCCGACCTGAACCACGTGGCGGACCGGGCGCGGATCCAGAAGGTCGGGAGCGTCATCAACAAGGAGATCCACGACCTCGACGCTTCGCAGTGCAACATGAAGAGGCAGGGGACGGCGCACCTCGTCGAGGTGATGGACGCCTACGACCTCCTCCCGGTGAAGAACTTCCAGTACGGGAACCACCCCGACACGAAGAACATCGCCTCCTGGGTCTGGGACAAGCGCTTCACGCAGGGGATCCCCGACGGCTGCTGGTACGGCTGCACGATGTCGTGCTCGAAGGGGGCCGACGGCCACGTCGTGAAGACCGGCCCCTACAAGGGCGACGTCGTCACGGTGGACGGGCCGGAGTACGAGAACGCCGCCGGCCTCGCCGCCAACTGCGGCATCTTCGACCCCGACTGGCTCCTCGAGGTCAACTTCTACTGCGACACCTACGGGGTCGACACGATCTCCTACGGCACGCTCTGCGCGTTCGCGATGGAGTGCTGGCAGCGCGGCATCCTGAACGCCGAGCGGACGGGCGGCCTCGACCTGACCTGGGGAAACGCCGAGTCGCAGATGGAGATCCTCCACCAGATCGCCCGCGGCGAAGGCTTCGGCCTGATTGCCGGACAGGGGATCCGGAAGATGAAGCAGATCTTCTCCGAGCGCGGCTGGGGCGACCTGAAGCTGATGACCGACATCGGGATGGAGGTCAAGGGGCTCGAGTACTCGCAGTACCAGTCGAAGGAGTCGCTCGCGCAGCAGGGGGGCTACGCCCTGACGAACAAGGGCCCCCAGCACGACGAGGCCTGGCTCATCTTCATGGACATGGTCAACAAGCACCTGCCGACCTTCGAGGCCAAGGCCGAGGCGCTCCACTACTTCCCGCTCTTCCGGACGTGGTTCGGCCTGCACGGTCTCTGCAAGCTCCCCTGGAACGACATCGAGCCGGCCAACAACGCCGAGCAGGCCGAGCCGGCCAAGGTGCCCGAGCACGTCCACAACTACTGCGAGATCGCCTCCGGCGTGACCGGGATCGAGGTCACGAAGGAGAAGATCATCGAGCAGTCGGAGAAGGTCTACAACTTCCAGCGCGTCTTCAACCTCCGGCGCGGCTACGGGCGGCGCGAGCACGACTGGCCGCCGTACCGCTCCGTCGGCCCGGTGACGGTCGAGGAGTACGAGTCGCGCGCCGAGCGCTACGACAAGCAGATGCTCGAGGAGATCGGCGTCGACCCGGCGGGGAAGCCGGTCGAGGAGAAGATCGCCATCACCCGGAAGTACCGCGAGGACCGCTACTCCAAGCTGTGCGACGCGGTCTACAAGCGGCGCGGCTGGACGACCGACGGCGTCCCGACGATGGAGACGATCAGGAAGCTGGGAATCGACTTTCCCGAGGTCGTCGAGCTCGTCAAGCGCTACGGGGGCTGAGGCTGTGGAAGCGAGACCGGGAGTCCCGGCGCCGGCGGGCGAGGCCGATCGGGGCACCCGGCTCGTCGTGAACGGCGACCCGCTCGACTGGCACGAGGGGATGACCGTCCGCGACGTCCTCGTGGCGAAGAACTACATCTTCAAGCTCCTGATCGTCACGGTGAACGGGACTCTGGTCCCGCGCGGGTCGTACGACGAGGCGCCCGTCCCGGCCGGCGCCGACGTCAAGGTCGTCCACCTCATCAGCGGGGGCTGAGAGCTCCTCGCCACCGCGAGGCGATCGACGACCTGCGCGTCGCCCCCGGTTCCTGGCTCGGCACCGAGGCCCGGCGTCCGGTTCGAATTCGAGGCTGCCCGGGCGGGGTTGCCCCACGGGCCCCGGCGGAACCATATTTTCAGCCAGCGAGGATGCGTCGAAACGTCTCTTTCGAGAAAGGAGGAACGATGAGCATCCGCGATGACCTCGGCAATTCCTGCGAGTGGGTGGTTCGGCTCCACCTTCGGTCGCTGGGCCTGCCTCGCGTTTCCGAGTACACGGCGCTTCGAAACGCCCAGATGGTGTACGGGCAGTACGGCATCTGCATCCAGTTCATGTCGGGCCTGAGCCTGCCGAGCGGGGTGGACACGGGCAGCCAGTGCCTCTCGCTGGGGGCCGTCGACGTCGGCTCCTGCACGATGGCCCAGTACATGACGCCGCAGCAGGATGCCCTCTTCGGCTACGGCGGCCGGCAGGGGGTGGGGGCCAGCGACATCCTCTGCTACTGGGTCGACAGCGTCGTCAGCGACACCGGGGCGCTCGCGGGGTGTGCCTCGCACCCCGCCGTGCAGCCGGCGTGCGTCGTCTCCGCGCTCGGCTCCCCGTGGACCCTCGCGCACGAGGTGGGGCACGTCCTCGGGCTGCGACACACGACCGGTGCGACGAAGCTCATGAGCACGCCGACGAGCTCGATCACCGCGAACCCCCCGTCGATCTCGGCCGCGGAGCTCGTGACGGTCAAGGCGTCCCGCTGCTGCCTCCGCTGCTGAACGGGAGGGCCGCCGGCCGCGGGCCGGCGTCAGCGGTCCTCGGGCTCCTCGATCAGGTGGACGGGGACCGCGTCGCCCGCCTTCAGTCCCGCGGCGTCCGCCGGGACGAGGGCGAGCGCATTCGAGCGGAGCATCGAGCTGAGGATCCCCGAGCCCTGCGGGCCGGAGGGGCTGACGAATACCCGGTCCCCCTCGCGGCGGGCGCGGACGCGGATCAGGTGGACCTTCCCGTCGGGTGCGGACTTCCGGAATTCGCCCTCGAAGGTCGCCGTCGCCTCGGGCCGGAGGAGCTTCGTGAGCCCCATCAGCTTCCGGAGCGCCGGCCGCACGTACTCCTCCATGCAGACCATCGCGGCGACCGTGTTCCCCGGGATGCCGAACACGGGTCTGCCGTCGAGGAGCCAGTAGCCGAGGGGCCCGCCCGGCTTCTGCTTCACCTTCCAGAAGACCTCGCGGGCGCCGAGGTCCGCGAGGACGGCCTTGATGAAGTCGTAATCGCCGACGGAGATCCCGCCGTTCGTGACGATGACGTCGGCCCCGGCGCGCGCCTTCTCGAGGGCCGCCGTCACCGCCTCCCGTGCGTCGGGGACGCGCGGGATCGGGATCGGCACCGCGCCGAAGGTCGCGACCTGGCCGCACATGGTCTGGACGTTCGAGTCGCGGATCTGCCCGGGACCCGGCTTCGCGGAAGCGTCGACGAGCTCGTCCCCCGTCGTCAGGATCGCGACGCGGACGCGCGGGTGGACGGGAACCTCGGCGAGGCCGACGGAGGCGAGGACTCCGAGCGCCGCCGGGTTCAGGACGAAACCCTTCGGGAGGAGCTCCTCCCCCTCGCGGAGGTCTTCGCCCGCGCTACGGACGTTCGCCCCTCTCTTCACGGGAGCGGGGACCCGGACGCGAGTCCCTTCCGACACCGTCACCTCGACCGGGACGACGCTGTCGGCGCCGGCGGGAAGGGGAGCGCCGGTCATGATCCGGATCGCCGTGCCGGGGCGCACCTCGAGCGACGTGACGCTTCCCGCGGGGAGGTCCGCGAGGACCTCGAGGGAGGCGGGCGACGCGGCGGAGGCGGCGACGAGGTCCGCCGCCCGAACGGCGTAGCCGTCCATCGCCGAGTTCGTGAAGGGCGGAACCGTCTCGGGAGAGACGACCCGCTCGGCGAGGACGAGGCCGAGGGCGTCGAAGAGAGCCGTGTGCCGCGCGGGAAGAGGCGCGACGGAGTCGAGGATTTGCCCGAGGGCTTCCTTACACGTCGTCATCGGTTTCTTGTCCTTCGCGGGGAATGAGGTGGACCGAGGCGGCCGAGAACGTCGCGAGGACCTCGGTGCCGGGCCGCGGGGAGAGGTCGTGGGCGACGCGGCGTGTGACGAGGGCCTGGAGGGCGAAGACCGGAAAGACGCCTTCGATGTGCACCTGCATCGTGGAGCCGAGGTCGACGACGGCCTTCACGGTCCCGCGGAAGCGGTTGAGACCGGGGGCGGGGGACGCCTCGCCCGGGGCCTCGACGAGGATCTCCTCGCGGCGTATGCAGGCGTCGACGGGCGTCCCCTCGGGGAGTCCCGTGCGCGAGAAGACGATCCGGGGGCCGATCGCGACCTCGGAGATCGCCTCCGTGCGCCTCGCGACGACGCCGGGGAGGATGTTCCCGGTCTGCATGAAGCGGGCGACGACGCGGCTCCGCGGACGGAAGAGGACCTCCTCGGGCATTCCCGCCTGGAGGAGCTTCCCGCGGCGGAGGACGGCGATCCGGTCGGCGAGCGCAAAGGCCTCGGACTGCTCGTGCGTGACGTAGACGCACGTGATCCCCTGCCCGCGGACGGCCTGCTTCAGCTCCTCGAGGAGGTGCCTGCGGATCGGGGCGTCGAGCGCGGCGAAGGGCTCGTCGAGGAGGAGGAGCTCGGGCCGGAGGACGAGGGCGCGGGCGAGGGCCGTCCGCTGGGCCTCGCCCCCCGAGAGGGTCCTCGCGCGCTGGCCCGCGAGGTGCTCGACGTGGAAGAGGCGGAGGGCCGCCTCCACCCGCTCCCGCGCGCCCGGGCCGTTCTCACCCCGCAGCCGGAGGCCGTAGGCGACGTTCTCGTACGTCGTCCCCGAGAGGAGGAGCGGGTCCTGGAACGCCATCGAGACGCGCCGACGAAGGGCGAGGGGCGCCGGCCACGGGACGCGCCCGCCGCGCCACGAGAGGAAACCGGCCGCGGGCTTCTCGAGGAAGTGGAGGACGCGGAGGAGGGTGCTCTTTCCAGCGCCCGTGGGGCCGAGGACGACGAGGACCTCCCGCTCGCGGACGTCGAGGCGCGGGAGGGAGAGGATCTCCCTCCCCTCGCGCACGACCGAGACGTCCTCGAGGTCGAGGAGGCTCACGACCTCTGCCTCTGCTGGACCCACGTGAAGAGCCAGTTGATGCCGAGGGAGAGCGCGAGGAGGACCGCGCCCAGGACGATCGCGTTTCCGAACTCGCCCTGCCGCGTCTCGAGGACGATGGCCGTCGTCATGACGCGGGTCTGTCCCTTGATGTTCCCGCCGACCATCATGACCGCGCCGACCTCCGAGATGATCGACCCGAAGCCGGCAGCGAGGGCCGCGACGAGCGAGAGGCGGGCCTCCTTCACGAGCTTCCAGTAGAGCTGGCCGGTCGAGGCGCCGAGGGAGAGGATCTGGAGGTGGAGGCGCTCGTCGAGGCCCTGGATCGCCGCGAGCGTGATCCCGACGACGAGCGGGGTCGCGATGACGACCTGCGCGAGGACCATCGCCCACGGCGTGTAGAGGAGGTCGAGAGCCCCGAGCGGCCCCGTGCGGGCCAGGAGGAGGAAGACGACGAGGCCGACGACGACGGGGGGGAGGCCCATCCCCGTGTTGACGATCGTGACGAGGAAGCTGCGGCCGGGGAAGCGGCGGAGGCCGAGGAAGATCCCGGCGGGGACGCCGACGAGCATCGAGACGAGGATCGCCAGCCCCGAGACGAAGAGCGAGAGGAGGAGAATGCCGGCGAGGTCCCCCCGCATCGGGAGGAGCCCGGAGAGGGAGGAGAGGAGCCCGTCCATCCCCTACTTCGCGTCGGGCACGAAGAGCGGCTGGCCGAACTTCTCCCGGCCGAAGGCGCCGATCTCCTTCTGCGCCGCGGGCGACACGAGCCACTCGGCGAAGACCTTCGCACCCGAGGCCCGCGCCTTCGGGTGCTTCACGGGGCTCACGACGATCACGCGGTAGGAGTTCCGGAGCTCCGGACCGCCCTCGACGAGGATGGCGAGGTCGAGCGTCTTCCGCAGGGCGAGGAACGTGCCGCGGTCCGCGAGCGTGTAGGCCCGCTTCTCGGAGGCGACGCGCGCCGTCTCGCCCATCCCCTGCCCGGTCGCGACGTACCAGGGCTTCCCGGCGGGGCTGATTCCCGCCTTCGTCCAGAGGTCGAGCTCCCTCGCGTGGGTCCCGGAGCGGTCGTCGCGCGACGCGAAGGGCGCGCCCTTCGCGGCGATCTGCCGGAGGGCGTCGACGGCGGAGAGGCCTCTCGTCCCGGCGGTATCGGCGGGCGGGCCGACGAGGACGAAGTCGTTGTACATGACGTCGAGGCGGAGGGAGCCGTGCCCCTCGGCCATGAACTCGTCCTCGGCCGCTTTCGAGTGGACGAGGAGGACGTCGGCGTCGCCGCGGCGGCCCATCGAGAGCGCCTCCCCCGAGCCGACGGCGATCGTCTTCACCCGGAGCCCGGACGCCTTCTCGAAGCGGGGGAGGAGGTCGTCGAGGAGCCCGCTGTCCTGGGTGCTCGTCGTCGTGGCGAGGATGATCGAGGAGTCGGCGGCGCACCGGGGGGCTGCAGCGAGCAGGGCCAGGACGAGGGGCCCGGCGAGGGCGGCGGTCTCTCTACGCATCGGGTTCGCTCCGGCCCCCGCGCGGGGCGAGGGGAAGGGCATCGTACTTCAGCCTGCCGCCGTATTCGCGGCTCGCCCCGGCGCGGGGAGCTCGACCCATGATAGAAAATCAAGACCTGACCCCATCGCTAGCGGAAGGCGCCGACGACGTCGACGACGAGGTGGAGCGATCCGGCGGAGCCGTTGAGGGCGCTGAAGACCGCGCCGGGGCCGAGGGGGACGACGGAGAAGCAGGCGCGGAGCCGGCCCGGCTGGAAATGGACGTTGCTCGTGCCGGGCGCCGTGCCACGCCCGGGGAAGAGGGTCACGAGGCCGGCGGCAGCGGGGTCGACGGCGGTCACGTTGACGGCGACCGCGGCCGCGTCCGACGGGATGCCGCAGACGCCGGC